>NZ_JALBYS010000025.1:0-79443 GCF_022678525.1 Serratia sp. PGPR-27
CTTCGCCCATGAAGCGGTGGCCACGCACGGTGCGCGCAGATTCGATGCCCAGCACGGTGCCCGGGATCAGATCGGCGCCCAGCAGCATCGTAACGGTGTGCACCGGACGCACGAACTGCACGTCGGAGTCGCCCCAACGCATCAGTTTCGGGATCGGCAGTTTAGCCAGCGCGGTGCTGACCATGCCGGCCAGCAGTTGTTGCGCCGACTGGCCTTTGACGTGGGCGCGGTACATCAACCACTCGCCCTTGTCAGTCACCAGGCGTTCAGCCTGATCGACGGTGATGCCGCAGCCGCGCGCCCAGCCTTCGGCCGCTTTGCTCGGTTTGCCTTCGGCGTCGAACGCCTGGGCGATCGCCGGGCCGCGTTTTTCAATTTCGCGATCGGCCTGCGCCGCGCTCAGGTTGGCCACTTTCAGCGCCAGGCGGCGCGGTGCGGCGAACCAGCTCACTTCACCGTGTTCCAGGCCGGCGTTGTCCAGCTCGGCGGTGAAGTTGGCGGCGAAAGATTCCGCCAGGGAACGAAGAGCCTTCGGCGGCAGCTCTTCCGTGCCGATTTCCACCAGGAAAGTCTGTTGAGTCATGGCTGCCTCTTAGTTCTCGTTCTTCTTGTTGCACATCGGGAAGCCCAGCGCTTCGCGGGAAGCGTAGTAGGCTTCGGCAACGGCTTTGGTCAGCGTGCGGATGCGCAGAATGTAGCGTTGGCGCTCGGTGACCGAAATCGCCTTGCGCGCGTCCAGCAGGTTGAAGGTATGACCCGCCTTCAGGATGCGTTCGTAGGCCGGCAGCGGCAGCGGTTTTTCCAGCGCCAGCAGCGATTGAGCTTCTTTCTCGTACTGCTCGAAGCAGGAGAACAGGAAGTCGACGTCGGCGTATTCGAAGTTGTAGGTGGACTGCTCCACTTCATTCTGATGGAACACGTCGCCGTAGGTGGTGACGCCCAGCGGGCCGTTGCTCCACACCAGATCGTACACGCTGTCCACGCCCTGGATGTACATCGCCAGACGCTCCAGACCGTAGGTGATCTCGCCGGTCACCGGCTTGCACTCCAGGCCGCCGACCTGCTGGAAGTAAGTGAACTGCGTCACTTCCATGCCGTTCAGCCACACTTCCCAACCCAGGCCCCAGGCGCCGAGCGTCGGGTTTTCCCAGTTGTCTTCCACGAAGCGAATGTCGTGGATGGTCGGATCCAGACCCAGCTCTTTCAACGAGCCCAGGTAGAGTTCCTGAATGTTGTCCGGCGATGGCTTAATCACCACCTGGAACTGGTAGTAGTGCTGCAGACGGTTCGGGTTTTCACCGTAGCGGCCGTCGGTCGGGCGGCGAGATGGCTGCACATAGGCGGCGGCCATCGGCTCCGGCCCCAGTGCGCGCAGGCACGTCATCGGGTGTGAGGTTCCCGCGCCGACTTCCATGTCCAATGGTTGAACGATGGTGCAGCCCTGGCGCGCCCAATAATCCTGCAGTGTCAGGATCAGGCCCTGGAAGGTCTTGGTATCAAACTTTTGCATGTTGAATTCGCACGCGATACAAGTGGATTTAGATGGAATGAGCCAGTATACCCGTTGACCGTAAGATATACAGCCAGAATCCGGCAACAAGTGCGAATCGGGGCGAGAAACGCTGGATTTTCGCGCGCGGCGCGCGCAGGACAGGGCACCGGTTAGCCGGCTAATTTCACCGGCGACGAACGGGGCGAAAATACGGCCCGCCAAAAACATTAGAATAACTTAACAAAAAACGAGACTAATCGTTGCTTAAATCGTCACTTATTCGCCCGCAGCTCCTGTTCTCACCAACCCTATTTACGCAGATTGAAATGCACACATGCTTATATTTGCCACAGGGAAAAGTTACGCCAATGTTATTTTTGTTAATTTTATCAACTAAAAAACTCGCCTCACCGGCAGATAATGTGACTAACCGCCAAATTATTTCTTATATCGTGAAAAATAAGGAGAGATCACGCGATGGGCCGCTGCAGCGACTCGAGGAGAAACAAGCGGATATGTAATACGCCAACAATGAGCCACATAAACCCATTGACAGTTAATCTTTGGTTATACAATAATAATTAAAATTTTCCCTGGTGTTGGCCAAGTGGCTACCTGATCCTTTCATAGGATCAGTTTTTTTTTGTATTTCCGTCAGCATCATGACGGCCCGCATAATTAATTCCCGCCCGCTTCCTCTTAATTAGTTTCCCTTATAAGAACGTATCGCTTACGCAATGCCATTTAGCGCGCCTTTGGCAAACGCGCTCTGCAGGCACCCCATTCAAAAACGCGCGCTGACGCCGACGTTATACATAAACTGCTCGCCGCTGCTCAGCCCGCCGGTTTGCGAGACGGTGGCGAAGGCCGATACCCTGTCCGTCAACGGCATGTTGGCCCCGAGCGTGACATCCACCCAGTTTTTGTCCTGGCCCGCACTGTCGCGAGTAAATGAGGTTTGCGTCGATTTCAGGCCGCCGCCGGCGCGGTAAACGTCGTCGCCGAACTGGTGCTGATAACTCACTTCCGCATAAGGGTTAAACACGCCGAATTGCGTATCCAGCCGCCAACCCAACGCACCGATCTGCGAGTGGTAGGTTTGATCGTTGAAGCGCATGGCGGTGCTGTCATCGCCGTCTTCGCTGTAACCGGAAACGCGGCTGTAATCCCAGGCGAACTGCGCCACCGGCCCGGTGGTCAGGTAAGAAGCGATCGGGAAGTCATAGCCGGCGGTCACGCGCGCCCCCCACTGCCTGCCGGTGGTCGAACCGGTTTCGGTGCGCGTCAGCGGCCCCAGCCGCATGCTGCGGCGGATGTCGTCATAATCCATCGTCGCATAGTGCAGATCGGCGTTGACCCAGCCGTGCTCGAATATCGCCAGTGAACTGAAAGCCGAGAACAGCAGCCCGCGCGCCTTGTAATCAAAGCGGCTGGAAGGATGCTGATCGTCGTTGGAACCGGCGATCAACGCGCCGATCAACCAGCTGTCGGTCAGCTGATAGTCCACGCCGACGGTCAGGTTGTGGGTGGTGGCGTTGCCGTCCCCCGCGGCCCGGTTATCGGCATAGTCGTAGTGCTGGCCAGCGTAACCGCCGAACACGCCCAGCGAACCCTGCGGATTGTCGCCGTTGCGCAGCTGCTGGAAACGGCTGTCGAGCGTGGCGCGGCTGTCGCGCGCCATCGCCGCCGTCGCCTGATTCAGCGCCACCACCTGCGCCGGGCCATCCAATACCGCCTGGATATAATCCGCAATCAGCAGGTGCGCCTGTGGGCTGGGGTGGAAATGGTCGGAGAACAGATAGGACTGGCCGGCGTCGAAGCCGGGCATGTCGGAACGGCAAATCGCCGAAGAAACGCCTGGCGGGCAAGCCATGCCGGCGGTGTTGGCGAAGCCGAACTGCGCCGGATTGGCGATCGCTTCGGCGAACAGCTTGTTGACGTCCACCCGCACGATATTGCCGCTTCCCTGCGCCAGCAAACGGTCTTCGCTTTGATTATAGAAATCGGTCAGCTGAGCGGCCTGCGCGCTCAGGCCGTCATACGCCGCGATAAGCTGCGCGGCGATCGCCTGCTGCACCTGAGGAATGGCGCTGCCCTGCTTCGCCGCTGCGGCCAACGCTGCGTGGATCGCCTGCGTGCGTGAAGCGTTGTCCGGCGTCGCCACCGAATTAAGCGTGGCATAGGCCGCCTGGATCGCCGCCCCCTGCACCGGTGACAGCGCCTGTTGAATGATCAATTCCATCAGCTGCGGCGTGGAGCCGATGTTCGGCACCGTCGGCACGATCACCGTGCCGGCGCCGGCGTTCAGCAGCGAATGCACCTGCGCGGCCGCCGCGGCGGCGCTGTTATAGGCCACGCCGGGCGCGGTAGCGGCATTCAGCGCCGCCGCCGCCAGATCGTTGCCGCCGATCCAATGAATATACAAACCGTCGCCGTCGGCCTGGCCATTGACCCGGTTCAGGTAACGCTGCACCTGCTCCTGGGTGTTGTCGGCCGGGTTCAGGCCCGGCACCGCCACGGCGCCGCCAGCGGCGTAGTTCTCACCGCCGTTGTCCGAAGCCACCAGCGCCGCGCCGATGCGCTGCGCCAACGCTTCGTCGTACAGCAGGTGCTGGCTGCCGTCATAGGTGAACCGGCCGTTGTTGCCGGTATCGCTCAGGCTGTCGCCAAAGACGTAGAGTTGATCGTACGCCTGAGCCGGAAGGGTCACACTGCAAAGTAACGCCACTGCAAGCGCCGCCGGGCGGGGCATGCACGTTATTTTTAGAGGCATGAATCGACTCCTGAGAGCCTGCAAATGAAGGCCATGTCGTTTTTATCGTTGGTCAGTTTTCCACCGGCCATGTAGTAACTATTGTCGGCTTTTTCGTCACGTCAAGCGGGCTGATGACAAAACAATCAGAGACTTGCCAAGTTCGGCGCTTCGAGCGATGATTACTGTTCATAAACACAGCATAAGGACATTCAGGATGGCAGACGAACGTTGCGGTTGGGTGACGGCCGATCCGTTGTATCTCGAGTATCACGACAAGGAATGGGGCGCGCCCACCACCGACGCGCGCGAGCTGTTTGAAATGTTGTGCCTCGAGGGGCAGCAAGCCGGCCTTTCCTGGATCACCGTCCTGAAAAAGCGCGAGAACTACCGCCGCGCTTTCCACGGTTTCGATCCGCAGCGGGTCGCCGCCATGACCGAACAAGACGTGGAAAACCTGCTGCAGGACAGCGGCATCATCCGCCATCGCGGCAAGATAGAAGCCATCATCACCAACGCCAAGGCCTATCTGGCGATGGAGGCGGCCGGGGAGAATTTCGTTACCTTCATTTGGGACTTCGTCGGCGGCCAGCCGCAGCTCAACCGCTGGCAAGCGCTGAACCAGGTGCCGGCCAAAACCGAGCAGTCCGACGCCATGTCCAAGGCGCTGAAAAAGCGCGGCTTCAAGTTTATCGGCTCCACCATCTGTTACGCCTTCATGCAGGCCAGCGGGCTGGTGAACGATCATCTCACGGGGTGCATGTGTTACCCAAAGCCACGGTGATCCGCCCCTGTGGCCCGGAGGATATCGAACGGCTGATGGCGCTGTGGCTGCCCAGCACCATCGCCGCCCATCCGTTCGTGGCGGAAAAATACTGGCGTGAGAGCGCCGCGCTGGTGCGGGAAAACTACCTGCCGCGCGCGCAAAGCTGGGCCTGCTGGCACGAAGGCGAGATCGTCGGCTTTATCAGCGTGCTGGACGAGCAGTTCATCGGCGCGCTGTTTGTCGATCGGGCGTTTCACGGCCGCGGCGTCGCCCAGGCGCTGATGACGCATGTGCAGCAGCGCTACCGCCGACTCAGTCTGGAGGTGTACCAACAGAACCTGCGCGCCTGTGCGTTCTACCACAAGCACGGCTTCCAGATAACGCAGCGCCTGTTCAATGATGAAACCCAGGCCTATACGCTGATCATGAACTGGCCGGCAGTCGAAAACTCAACCGGTTACGCTTAAAAAAGGCGCATCCGCACCCCGGATGCGCACAATTAGGAATCCGCTGCATGGCGCCGCCCGGCGTTTTGCCGCATAACTCCCCCAGCACTTACCCGCGCTCATCATTTGTCACGTTTTTTTCCGGAACTGCCGGCGAAACCGCGCGTCATAGGTAGCGCGGCGATGCGGGCTCCCTGCGTCACCCACTTTTTTGCGTCCCCGTTTTGGGCCGGCGCGTACAGATTCTGATGCCATTAAGGACAAGAACATGAAAAAACGCATTGCAATTATTGCCGGCGCCGTGAGCCTTACGCTCGCGCTGTCGGCCTGTACCACCAACCCTTACACCGGTGAATCCGAAGCCGGCAAATCCGGCATCGGCGCAGGCCTCGGCGCCGCACTGGGCGCCGGCGTCGGCGTGCTGTCCTCTTCCAAGAAAGATCGCGGCAAGGGTGCGCTGATCGGCGCAGCGGCCGGTGCAGCCCTCGGCGGCGGCGTAGGCTATTACATGGACGTGCAGGAAGCCAAACTGCGCGACAAGATGAAAGGCACCGGCGTCAGCGTCACCCGCCAGGGCGACAACATCGTGCTGAACATGCCGAACAACGTGACCTTCGACAGCAGCAGCGCCACGCTGAAACCGGCGGGCGCCAACACCCTGACCGGCGTCGCCATGGTGCTGAAAGAGTATCCGAAAACCGCGGTCAACGTGGTCGGCTACACCGACAGCACCGGTTCCCGTTCGCTCAACATGAACCTGTCGCAACAGCGCGCCGACGGCGTAGCCAGCGCGCTGATCACCCAGGGCGTGGCGGCGAACCGTATCCGCACCACCGGCGCCGGCCCAGACAACCCGATCGCCTCCAACAGCACCGCGGAAGGCAAGGCGCAAAACCGCCGCGTCGAGATCACGCTCAGCCCGCTGCAGTAATCCCGTGCGGGGCGCCACCTGCCCCCCGCCGCCTCCCTGCGATTTTCTCCTTACCCTTCAACATTCCCGCCCGCACATCGGGTATGGTAGTCTCCTTGGCAATTAACCGCAGGAGGGATCGGCTGTGAGCACTGTCAAGGCAACGCGCGCATCGGGACGCGCCACCATCAGCGATGTGGCCAGCATCGCCAAAACCGGCAAGACCAGCGTGTCGCGCTATCTGAATGGTGAACAACACCTGCTTTCCGACGATCTCAAACAGCGCATCGAACAGGCGATCCAGCAGCTCGACTACCGGCCAAGCCAGATGGCGCGCAGCCTGAAGGGCGGCCAGACCCGCCTGATCGGCCTGATCCTCGCCGATATCACCAACCCCTATTCGGTGGACGTGATGCGCGGCATCGAGGCCGCCTGCCGCCAGCACGGCTTTACCCTGCTGGTGTGTAATACCAACAACGAAGTCAATCAGGAACAGCACTATCTGCAGTTGCTCAGCAGTTACCGGGTGGAAGGTATCGTGGTCAACGCGGTCGGCATGCGCGAGGAAGCGTTATCCACGCTGCAACAGTCGATGCTGCCGATGGTGTTGATCGACCGCAAAATCCCCGACTTCGCCTGCGACGTGGTGGGCCTGAACAACCGCGAAGCGGCCACCGTCGCCACCGAACACCTGTTGCAACAAGGTTTCGAAGCGATCCTGTTCCTCAGCGAGCCGCTCGGTACGGTCAATACCCGCCTGGAACGCCTGCACGCCTTCAGGCATACCATGGCGCAGCACCCCGCGCTGTTGGCGGAGCAGGCCGAAACGCCGCTCAACGATCGGCAGAAACTGGAGCAGGTGCTGAGCGATTTCAGCGGCCGCCACCGCGGCATGCGCAAGGCGGTGATCTCCGCCAACGGCGCCCTGACGCTGCAGGTGGCGCGCGCCATGCGTCGGCTCGGCATCCAGTGGGGCAACGACATCGGCCTGCTGGGCTTTGACGAACTGGAGTGGGCGGAACTGGCGGGCGTCGGCATCACCACGCTGAAACAGCCCACCTACCAAATGGGGCACGCTGCGCTGGAACGGCTGGTGCATCGCATTCAGGGCCTGGCCGCCCCCAGCGGCGAGCAGATGTTCTCCGGCGAGCTGATCGTCCGCGGCTCCACCACCCGCTAACCCGCCTTTTCCGGGGCGTTAACCGTCCCGCCCTCACCGGCTGTTTTTTGCTCAGCTTCGTGATTGCGATCATATTTTTACACTCTGCCGCTTTTCGCTGGAACCGGTTCCATTTAACGTACCGGTAACAGCAGCGGCGGCGACAATGCCGCCTCAGGAGTCAAAATGAAAACAGAAATCATCGTGGTCACCGGCGCCTACGGCACCGATACCGTCAAACAACACGGCGGCCAGCGCGCGCTGTTGCCCCTCATCGCCGGCGCTGGCGCCGACGGGGTGGAGATCCGCCGCGAACTGTTCGCCGCCGGCGAGCTGGACAGCCTGCCGGTGCTGGCGCAAGAGATCGATCGCCAGCAGCTGTTCGCCGTCTACTCCGCCCCTGAGGCGCTGTTCACCCCGCAACATACGCTGAACCCCAACCTGCCGGCGCTGCTGGCGGAAGCGCAGGCGCTGAACGCGCGCCAGCTGAAGCTGTCCCTCGGTCATTTCCGCCCCGGCTTCGATTTTACCGAGCTGAAAGTGGCGCTGGAGCAACACCCGGTCAAGCTGGTGGTCGAGAACGACCAAACGCCGGACTGCGGCATTTTGTCGATGCTGAACGCCTTTTTCCACGCCGCGGAAGATAGCCATCTGCCGGTCAGCATGACCTTCGATATGGCCAACTGGCTGTGGGTGGGGCAAGACGCCTTCGCCGCCGCCGAGCGCCTGGCCCGCCACGTCGGTTACGTGCACGTCAAAGCCGCCACCCAAGGCCCGCGCGGCTGGCGCGCCGTCGCGCTGGACGATACCGACGGCAGCTGGCGCGATCTGCTGGCCCGCCTGCCGCACGATGCGCCGCGCGGTATCGAATTCCCGTTGCAGGGCGATGACCTGGAGGCCGTCACCCGTCATTACGTCAATATTTTGCGTGCGGAGTAACCCCATGATGACAACGTTAACGGCAACGACGGCGCAGCAGACGCCCCTGGATGTGGTCACGCTGGGCGAAGCCATGGCGATGTTCGTGGCGGCGCAAACCGGCGACCTGGCGGAGGTGGAAACCTTCACCAAACGCATCGCCGGCGCCGAACTGAACGTGGCGATCGGCCTGGCGCGTCTGGGCATGAACGTCGGCTGGGTCAGCCGCGTCGGCAATGACTCGTTCGGCCGCTTCGCCCTGCAGCAGCTGAAAAAAGAAGGCATCAACTACCGGCAGGTGACGGTCGATGGCCACTATCCGACCGGTTTTCAGGTGAAATCCAAAACCACTGATGGTACCGATCCCAGCGTGGAATACTTCCGCAAGGGCTCGGCGGCCAGCCACCTGTCGATTGCCGATTTTAACCGCGAGTATTTCGGTTCCGCGCGCCACCTGCACCTGAGCGGCGTGGCGGCGGCGCTGTCCGGCGAATCGCTGGCGCTGTGCCACCATGCGGCGCGCGAGATGCGCGCCATGGGCAAAACCATTTCGTTCGACCCCAATCTGCGCCCGGTGCTGTGGCCCAGCCGCGAGGTGATGATCGAGCAGCTGAACCAGCTGGCGTTCGCCGCCGACTGGGTGCTGCCGGGGCTGAAAGAGGGGCAGATCCTCACCGGCCAATCGACGCCGGAAGGCATCGCCGATTTCTATCTGGAACGCGGCGTGCAGGCGGTGATCATCAAAACCGGCCCGGACGGCGCCTGGTTTAAAACCGCCGCCGGCGATAAGGCGGCGGTGGCCGCAGTCAAGGTCGACAACGTGGTGGATACCGTGGGGGCGGGTGATGGCTTTGCCGTCGGCACCCTCAGCGCCCTGCTGGAAGGCAAAACGCTGGTACAGGCGGTGCAGCGTGGCAACAAAATCGGTTCGCTGGCGATCCAGGCCATCGGCGACAGCGAAGGCCTGCCGACCCGCGCGGCGCTGGCCGAATAACAATAAAAAAACGACTTCTCCGCATGACGTTAGCCTCTGGCCCTACAACCGGGAAGCGTCGGGAGAGCATCTGCCCCTTCTTCTGGCATCCGGGCGAAGGGGATGCAACACCACTGAAGGATACTGAACATGAACAAAGCGACTGTCGCGGCCAAACGCTGGTGGTACATCATGCCCATCGTGTTTATCACCTACAGCCTGGCCTATCTCGATCGCGCCAACTTCAGCTTCGCCTCCGCCGCCGGCATCAATGAGGATCTCGGCATCACCAAGGGCATGGCCTCGCTGCTGGGCGCGCTGTTTTTCCTCGGTTATTTCTTCTTCCAAATTCCCGGCGCCATCTACGCCGAACGCCGCAGCGTCAAAAAATTGATCTTCTGGTGCCTGATCCTGTGGGGCGGTTGCGCCTCGCTGACCGGCGTGGTGAGCAATATCCCGATGTTGGCCGCCATCCGCTTTATCCTCGGCGTAGTGGAAGCGGCGGTGATGCCGGCGATGCTGATCTACATCAGCAACTGGTTCACCAAATCGGAGCGGTCACGCGCCAATACCTTCCTGATCCTCGGCAACCCGGTGACGGTGCTGTGGATGTCTGTGGTGTCAGGCTACCTGATCCACGCCTTCGGCTGGCGCGAAATGTTCATCATCGAGGGCATTCCGGCGGTTATCTGGGCGTTCTGCTGGTGGGTGCTGGCGAAAGACAAACCGGCGCAGGCCGGCTGGTTGAGCGCCGATGAGAAACAGGCGCTGCAACAGCAGTTGGACGAAGAACAGAAAGGCATCAAGGCCGTGCGCAACTACGGCGAAGCCTTCCGCTCACGCAACGTGATCCTGTTGTGCGTGCAGTACTTCGCCTGGAGCATCGGCGTATACGGCTTCGTGCTGTGGCTGCCTTCCATCCTGCGCAGCGGCATGCAGATGGGCATGGTGGAAGCCGGCTGGCTGTCGGCGGTGCCTTACCTGGCGGCAACCATCGCCATGATCGTCGTCTCCTGGGCGTCGGACAAAATGCAAAACCGCAAGCTGTTCGTCTGGCCGCTGCTGCTGATCGGCGCGCTGGCGTTCTTCGGCTCTTACGCCGTCGGCACCAACCACTTCTGGATCTCCTATGGCCTGCTGGTGGTCGCCGGCGCCGCGATGTACGCCCCTTATGGGCCGTTCTTCGCCATCATTCCGGAAATGCTGCCGAAAAACGTCGCCGGGGGCGCCATGGCGCTGATCAACAGCATGGGCGCGCTGGGTTCGTTCTTCGGTTCGTGGTTCGTCGGTTACCTGAATGGCGCCACCGGCAGCCCGGCGGCCTCTTACATGTTTATGGCCATCGCACTGGTGGTGGCGGTGGTGCTGACGCTGATCGTCAAGCCCGCCCGCAACGAGATCCAGCCACAATTGGCTTGATCCGGTTATACTTTTTCTCTGTTAACCCAACCGGGGGGGCGCCATGCCCCCTTTGGCCCAGCTGGAGTTCGTGATGAAGCCTTCTATCGTATTGTACAAAAGCCTGCCCGCCGATCTGCGTGAACGTCTGGAACAGCACTTCACCGTGCACGCCTTCAACGGCCTGCAGCCGGAGAACCGCGACGAACTGCGCCAGGCGCTGCAGCAGGCCGAAGGGATCATCGGTTCCGGCGGTAAAATTGACGAAGCTTTCCTGCAGCAGGCGCCCAAACTGCGCGCGGCCTCGACCGTTTCCGTCGGCTACGACAACTTCGACGTCGAGGCGCTCAACGCCCATAACGTGCTGCTGATGCATACCCCGACGGTGCTGACCGAAACCGTCGCCGACACCATCATGAGCCTGGTGCTGGCGACCGCGCGCCGGGTGGTGGAAGTGGCGGAGCGGGTGAAGGCCGGCGAATGGCGCGGCAGCATCGGGCCGGACTGGTTCGGCGTCGACGTGCACCACAAAACCATCGGCATCCTCGGCATGGGGCGCATCGGCCTGGCGCTGGCGCAGCGCGCGCACTTCGGCTTCGGCATGCCGGTGCTGTACAACGCCCGCCGCACGCACGAAGAGGCGGAGCAACGCTTCAACGCCCGTCGCTGCGATCTGGATACCCTGCTGGCCGAATCGGATTTCGTTTGCATCACGTTGCCGCTGACCGAACAAACTTTCCATCTGATCGGCCGCGATCAGCTGGCGAAAATGAAGAAAAGCGGCATTCTGATCAACGCCGGCCGCGGGCCGGTGGTGGATGAGCAGGCGTTGATCGAAGCGCTGCAAAACGGCGTGATCCACGCCGCCGGGTTGGACGTGTTCGAGAAAGAGCCGCTGCCGGCCAATTCGCCGCTGCTCAGCATGCCGAACGTGGTGGCGTTGCCGCACATCGGCTCCGCCACCCATGAAACCCGCTACGGCATGGCCGCCTGCGCGGTGGATAACTTGATCGCCGCGTTGACCGGCACGGTGAAAGAAAACTGCGTCAATCCGCAGCTGTTGCGGAAATAACTCAGCGCGGCCGGTGGTCTGCGGATAACCGGCCGTGTTGCTCTTCCTGCTGCGGCGCGAACAGCGCCTGCAGCTGATGTTCTTCGGCGAAGTGCTGCAATTCGGCATCCTGAATTGCCCGAACGATCTCTTCTCGCCAGTTTTTGTCCGTCATCGCTAACCTCCTTTGATGTTCATCGTTTAATCTGCCGCAGCGCGCGCGCAAAGCCAAGCCGAATCAATCCGAAAACGCTCCGCCCTTCTCCTCCTCCCCGAAAAAACCTCGCAGGGAGGAGGCCATTTTTCCGCCGTTTGCCACACTGGCGCTACCCAGCGGAAAAAACGCTTCCTGCCACGCGTAAGGAGAGCCATGAAACTGTTACCCCTGCCCTTGTTGATACTGCTGTCGCCTTCGGCGCTGGCCGGCTGGACGTTGCCGGGTTTCCCGGCCTTCGACGAAACTGCCGCCGGGCTGTTCGCCAGCCAGGCCGCGCTGCCCAAAGGCCAGCTGCCGCTACGGCTGTATCAGGATAACCGCTGCTGGCAGCCGGCCGAGGCGGTGAAGCTTAACCAAACGCTGTCGCTGCAGCCCTGTGGCGCCCATCCGCCGGTCAGCTGGCGGCAGTTCCGCGCCGGCGATTATCAGGTGCGCATCGACACCCGCAGCGGCACGCCGACGCTGCAGCTCAGCCTGAGCAGCGCGCCGGAAAGCGCCGCCGTTGCCGTGCGCAGTTGCCCGCGCTGGGACGGCAAGCCGGTCACGGTCGACGTCGCCTCCACCTTCGCCGAAGGCGAAACGCTGCGCGATTTCTATTCCGGCCAAACGGCGCAGGTGAGCCAGGGGAAAATCACGTTGCAGCCCGCCGCCGCCAGCGACGGCCTGTTGCTGCTGGAATCCGCCGCCACGGCGAAACCGGCGGCGTTCAGTTGGCATAACGCCACGGTCTACTTCGTGCTGACCGATCGCTTTGAGAACGGCAATCCGGCCAATGACCACAGCTACGGGCGCCGCAGCGACGGCCTGCAGGAAATAGGCACCTTTCACGGCGGCGATCTGGCCGGCCTGACGCAGAAGCTGGATTATCTGCAGCAGCTCGGCGTCAACGCCTTGTGGATCAGCTCACCGCTGGAGCAGATCCACGGCTGGGTCGGCGGCGGCACCCAAGGCGATTTCCCGCATTACGCCTATCACGGCTATTACGCGCTGGACTGGACGCGCCTCGACGCCAACATGGGCACCGAACAGGAGCTGCGCACGCTGGTCGAGCAGGCCCATCAGCGCGGCATTCGCATTCTGTTCGACGTGGTGGTGAATCATGTCGGCTACGCCACGCTGGCGGATATGCAAACGTTCCACTTCGGCTCGCTGTATCTGCAGGGTGCAGAGGTGGAGAAAACCCTGGGGAAAAGCTGGAACGACTGGCGCCCCGGGCCAGGGCAAAACTGGCACAGCTTCAACGACTATATCAATTTCAGCGACAAGGCGGGCTGGCGCCCATGGTGGGGGAAAAACTGGATCCGCACCGACATCGGCGACTATGACGCGCCGGGCTATGACGACCTGACAATGTCGCTGGCCTTCCTGCCGGACATCAAAACCGAAGCGCCCGGCGCCAGCGGCCTGCCGCTGTTCTATCGCCACAAACCCGACACCGCCGCTCGCGACATTCCCGGCGCCACCACCCGCGATTACCTGACCGTCTGGCTCAGCCAGTGGGTACGCGATTACGGCATCGACGGTTTTCGCGTCGACACCGCCAAGCACGTGGAAAAACCGACGCTGGCGCTGTTGAAGCAGCGCGCCACGGCGGCATTGGCGGCGTGGAAAGCGGAGCATCCGCAGCAGGCGCTGGATGACGCGCCGTTTTGGATGACCGGCGAGGCCTGGGGCCACGGGGTGATGAAAAGCGACTATTACCAAAACGGCTTCGACGCGATGATCAACTTCGATTTCCAGGACCAGGCGTCGCAGGCGCTGGGCTGCTTTGCCGACATCGATGCCACCTACCGGCAGATGGCCGAGCGGCTGCAGGATTTCAACGTGCTGAGCTATCTTTCTTCACACGACACCCGGCTGTTCTTCGCCAGCGACGCCAAAGGCTCGCAGGTGCGCCAACAGCGGGCGGCAAACCTGCTGTTGCTGGCGCCGGGGGCGGTGCAGATTTACTACGGCGATGAAAGCGGCCGCCCGCTCGGCCCAACCGGTTCCGATCCGCTGCAAGGCACCCGCTCCGACATGAACTGGCCTGAGTTGCAGGGGGAAAAAGCCTCGCTGCTGGCCCACTGGCAACGGTTGGGACAGTTCCGCGCTCGCCATCCGGCGATCGGCGGCGGCGTGCAAACCCCGCTGCCACACGCCGCCTACTACGCCTTCAGCCGCCGGCTCGGCGACGATAAGGTGATGGTGGTATGGGCCGGCGAACGGTCACAATAATCCAGCGTAATATGCTGACAATCGGCCGATGAGCGAAGCTTTTGCCCACTGGTCGATTTGTCGGCCGCATTGCAGAGGGATTTGTCTGGCGGTATGGTGGGGGATTACCTGCTAAAAAACAGTATTGCTACACCTATGACTTTCTCACTTTTCGGCGAAAAATTTACCCGTTATGCGGGCATTACCCGTTTGATGGACGACCTGAACGAAGGCCTGCGCACCCCCGGTGCCATCATGCTCGGCGGCGGCAACCCGGCGCAGATCCCAGAGATGGAAGCCTACTTCAAACAGCTGTGCCAGGAGATGCTCGACCAGGGCAAACTGACCGAGGCGCTGTGCAACTACGACGGCCCGCAAGGCAAGGATGCGCTGCTGAAAGCGCTGGCCAATCTGCTGCGCGACGAGCTCGGCTGGGAGATTTCGCCACAGAATATTGCACTGACGAACGGCAGCCAAAGCGCGTTTTTCTACTTGTTCAACCTGTTCGCCGGCCGCTACGCCGACGGTTCGCGCCGCCGCGTGCTGTTCCCATTGGCGCCAGAATATATCGGCTATGCCGATGCCGGGCTGGACGAAGGGCTGTTCGTCTCCGCCAAACCGAACATCGAGCTGCTGCCGGACGGCCAGTTCAAATATCACGTTGATTTCGAACACCTCACCATTGGCGACGACATCGGCATGATCTGCGTTTCACGGCCGACCAACCCGACCGGCAACGTGATCACCGACGAAGAGCTGATGAAGCTCGACCTGCTGGCGCAGCAGCGCGATATTCCGCTGGTGATCGACAACGCCTACGGCGTGCCTTTCCCCGGCATTATCTTCAGCGACGCCACGCCGCTGTGGAACCCGAACACCATCCTGTGCATGAGCCTGTCCAAACTCGGCCTGCCGGGCTCGCGCTGCGGCATCGTGATCGCCGACGAGAAGGTGATCACCGCGCTGACCAACATGAACGGCATCATCAGCCTGTCGCCGGGCAGCATGGGGCCGGCGATGGCGACGGAAATGATCGCGCGCGGCGATCTGCTGCGCCTGTCGAACGAGGTGATTCGCCCGTTTTACAAACAGCGCGTCGAACACACCATCGAGATTATCCGCCGCTACCTGTCGCCGGAGCGCTGCCTGATCCACAAACCGGAAGGGGCCATCTTCCTCTGGCTGTGGTTCAAGGATCTGCCGATCACTACCGAGGTGCTGTATCAGCGCCTGAAAAAGCGCGGCGTGCTGATGGTGCCGGGCCACTACTTCTTCCCGGGGCTGGAGCACGACTGGCCGCACACCCACCAGTGCATGCGCATGAACTACGTGCCCGACCCGGAGAAAATCGAGCGCGGCGTGGCGATCCTGGCAGAAGAGATCGAACGCGCGCATCAGGAAGGCTAATGCCAGCTGATTGAAAATCGACCGATAAAGATATACGATGCATATATCGTATATCTTTTTTTGGAGGGCTAGCGATGACTCGCATCGTGATCGATTTACCTGAAGAAGACCTGCGGCAGCTCGACAATCTGAAAAATATCCGCCACGTTCCCCGGGCCGAAATCATCCGTCAGGCCGTCTCCCGCTATCTGACGGAGAACCACGTTGAAGATCCCAGCAATGCTTTCGGGCTCTGGTCCGGGGCGATGGGAGATGGCGTGGACTACGAAAATCGTCAGCGCGAGGAGTGGGAATAATGGTGGCTCAACGGGCGTTATTCGACACCAATATTCTGATCGATTATCTCAACGGCATTCCTCAAGCCAAAGACGTTTTGACCGAATACCACACCAATCCGGCTATTAGCGCCATCACCTGGATGGAAGTGATGGTGGGTGCCAAAAAGCAGGGGCCGGCGCTGGAGCTGAAAACGCGCCAGTTTTTAGGGCAATTCCTGCTGCTGCCTATTACCGATGAAGTTGCCGAACGCGCCGTAGAACTGCGCCACTCACAGCATGTGAAGCTGCCGGACGCCATTATCTGGGCCACCGCGCAGGTGGGGTTCCGGACGCTCATCTCCCGCAACCCCAAAGATTTTGGCACTGACAACGGCGTGTTAATGCCTTACCGGCTGTAGTCGGGCAGCGCTATAGCGTCCAGAACAGCACCGCCAGCAGCTGCGGCGACATGATGCGCAGGAACATCGCCAGCGGATAAACGGTGGCGTAAGACAGCGCCGCGGCGCCGCTGGTGGGATGCAGACCGTTGGCGAACGCCAGCGCCGGCGGATCGGTCATCGATCCCGCCAGCATGCCGGACAGCGTCAGGTAGTTCATCTTGCCCACCGTGCGCGCCAGAATACCGACGCTCAGCAACGGAATCGCGGTGATCAAGGCGCCGTACCCGACCCACGTCAGCCCCTCGCCGTGCAGCAACGTATCGATGAAGTTACCGCCCGATTTCAAACCAACCACCGCCAGAAACAGCACGATGCCCAGTTCGCGCAGCGCCAGGTTGGCGCTCGGCGGCATAAACCAGTACAGCTTGCCGATGCTGCCGATGCGCCCCAGGATCAGCGCCGCCACCAGCGGCCCGCCGGCCAGCCCCAGCCGCAATGCCGCCGGGAAGCCGGGCACAAACAGCGGAATGGAACCGAGCAATACCCCGAGACCAATACCGATAAAGACCGGCAGCATCTGCACCTGCTGCAGTTTTTGTTGGGCGTTGCCGACAATCGCCGTCACCGCGTCGATGGCCTCCGGCCGGCCGACCAGGTTGAGAATGTCGCCAAACTGCAGCGTCACGTTGCTGCCGGCCACCAGCTCGACGCCGGCGCGGTTGAGGCGTGAAATCACCACGTCATACTTTCGCTTCAGGTTCAGATCGCGGATTTTCTTGCCCAGCACCTGCTCGTTGGTCACCACCGCCCTCACCACCTGCAGCGCAGTGCCGCGCGTCGACAGCGAGGCATCCACCTCTTCACCGATCACCAACCGGGCGTTCTCCAGATCTTCGCGTTTGCCCACCAGGTGCAGGTAGTCGCCAAGCTCCAGCCGCTCGTGCGGCGCCGGCACCATCAACAGCTCCCCGCGCTTGAGGCGCGAACAGACGATCGCTTCACCGTTGAGCAGCGGCACGCTTTTGATCGCCATGCCCTGCAGATTGGGGTTGCGCACCGCCACGTTGATGGCGTGCAGCAACTCGCGCTGATTGCCCAGGCTGCTTTCAAACGCCTGAGCCTCACGCTCGATGTTGATGCGGAAAATCAGCCGGATCAGCCACATCACCAGCAGGATGCCGCATATGCCAAACGGATAGGCCATGGCGTAACCCATCCCCATGCCGTCCACCAGCGCCGGATCGGAACCGAGATCGGTCAGGATTTGCTGACCGGCGCCCAGCGCCGGGGTGTTGGTGACCGCGCCGGAGAACACGCCGAGGATGATCGGCAGCGGCACGTCGAACAGCTTGTGTACCGCCGCCGCCACGATGCCGCCGGTCAGCACCAGCAGCACCGCGAAGGCGTTGAGCCGCAGACCGGAGACGCGCAGCGAAGAGAAGAAACCGGGGCCGACCTGGATGCCGATGGTGTAGACGAACAGGATCAGGCCAAACTCCTGGATAAAGTGCAGCATGTCCCCATTCAGGCTGATTTGCCCGCTCTGGGCAAAGTGGCCGACCAGGATACCGCCGAACAGCACGCCGCCAATGCCCAACCCGACGCCATACAGCTTCCAGTTCCCCATCCACAGCCCAATGACGGCCGCCAACGCCAACATGCTGACGGTCAGGGCGATATCGCTCATAGGTCACATCCTTGCCAAAGTTAAACATGGGATTTGCGGCCAAAGACACACAATTAACAAGGATTATGGCATCGGGCAGACGGGGGGACTGTGGCGTGCGCCACATAACGCAACGGGGGAGATCCGTTTGGATCTCCCCCGCATGATGATGACCGTTTTTCAGCCGGTTATTTCGCTTCCAGCTCCGGCGTCGCGCCGATGGCGATGCGCTGAGGCTGCAAGGCTTCCGGCACCTGACGCACCAGATCGATGTGCAACAGGCCATTTTCAAATTTGGCCTCGGACACCTGCAGGTGTTCCGCCAGGGTGAAGGTCAACTGGAACTCTTTGCACACCAGCCCCTGATGCAGGTACTCGACCTGTTTTTCCGGCGGCGTGGGTTTACCGCTGACGGTCAGCCGCGGCCCTTCCACTTCAATATTCAGTTCGCTCTGCCGGAAACCGGCCAGCGCCAGAGAAATGCGGTAGTGATTGTCGTCACTTTTCTCGATGTTATACGGCGGGAACCCCTGGGGTTCCTGGCCGCCCATTGAACTGGCCAATTTATCAAAACCAATCCACTGACGCAGAAGCGGGGATAAATCGTAATTACGCATAGGAACAACTCCTTTCATTAAGCGAGATGTGTTTATTCAGCCCCCTGACGGCAGGCTAATCATGACTTCATATTTACCGGCAGCGTACCTGCCGGCGAAACGGAAATTTATTTAATTTCGATGCGGCGCGGTTTTAATGTTTCCGGAACGATGCGTTGCATGTCGATATACAACAGGCCATTCTCCAGTTTGGCGCCTTTAATTTGAATATGTTCGGCCAGCTGGAATTTACGCTCGAAATTACGCTCGGCGATGCCCTGGTATAAATAGGTTTTTTCTGCCGGTTCATTGTTGTGCGCCCCACGCACGATCAGCAGATTGTCCTGCGTGGTGATCTCCAGCTCCTGCTCGGCAAACCCGGCTACCGCGATGGCGATCCGATAATGATTTTCATCCACCAGCTCGACATTATAAGGGGGATAACCGCCGTTGCCCTGACTCTGGCCAGCCTCCAGCGCGTTGAACAGGCGATCGAAACCAATGGCGGAACGGTATAGCGGGGAAAGATCAAAATTACGCATAAAACAGCCTCCTAAGGCACTTCAGCGAGGTTGAAATAAATACGCCTTCCACTCTGGACAGGCTAATTAAGCCAGAATTCCCTTACGGCGAATTCTCAATTCGGCTCTGATGATAAAATGGGGGTTGCTTTCATCAATTCAACAGGCGAGGATCAAAAAAATTTGCACCAATAAGGTAAAAGTTTTTTTTACCACTTACACTAAAGTGAGAGAGCCGCCACAGAGCGGGATTTTGCTTCTTTTAAAGCAGCAACAGGATGTTATAAATCAGCTTAATTTAGGGGCACAGCAACCCTGCAGGATGGATTAATGACGATGATGAAAGCGATAGCGACGGGCTGCATGTTGTTGGCGACCAGCGGTTGCTCCAGCGTGATGAGCCATACCGGCCCGAATCAGGGTTACTATCCCGGCACCCGCGCCAGCGTGGACATGCTGAAGGACGACAACACCAGTTGGGCGATGATGCCGCTGGTGGCGCTGGATCTGCCGTTCTCCGCGGTGATGGATACCGTGCTGCTGCCTTACGACTATCTGCGATCCGGCAACGACGCCACCGCAGACTCGCCAAAAGCGCGTATCCTGCGCAGCGAGCAGCAGAATTTGGCGGCGACCGGCAATCCCGGCCAGGGCGACGACAGCACCGCCACGCACTAATCGCGCACGCAGCGGGTCATCAGGCCCGCCTTACGCCTCAACCACGAAGATCTGGTTGAACCCCGCTATCTCGCGCATAAACGCCACTTTCTTGCCATCCGGCGAGAACACCACGGCATCCCCCGACGGCGGCTGCACGCTGCGCGGCGTCAAACGCTGCAGGCGACCGCTGGCCACCTCGCACAGCATCACGCTGTTGTCGCACACCAGGGCTATCGTCCCGCCCTGCGGGTGCCAGCTGAACGCCGACTGGATGTCATGCTCGCTGCGGCTCACCTGGCGCGGCTCGCCACCGTTAGGCGACACCGTCCACAGCTGCACCACGCCGCCGTCGTCCTTCATCAGAAAAGCTATCTGGCTGCCGTCCGGCGAACTGCGCAGCCAGTGGCGCGGCGCACCAGCCACGCCAGGAAAACGGCGATCCCCGGTAAAGGTTACCCGCCGCTGCCTGACGCCAAGCGGCGGCGCCGGCAGCTCGCTTTCCGTCCCCTGCAGCGGCAGAGCGCCCGCCCGGGCGTAGTCGACGTCGTTCTCCGGCAGATCGACGATAAACACCTCAGACAGCTTCTCTCCGGCAGCGGACAACGTATCGCCGATAAATGCCAGCGCCCAGCGCTGCCGGCTGCCGTCGGCCTTACGGTAGCCTTCGCGCCCGATCCAGCCTTCTTCGTAAGCGCGATTGATCTGATCGCTACCCGGCTGCGGCTGCGGCACCGTCTCGCTGACCAACACGCAATAGTGGCTGCCGTCGTACTCGCGCGGGTGCTGTTTTGGCGGATTAACCCCGTGCAGCGGCACGGCCACGCCGACGTTGCGCAGATCGCGCGCCGGATCGCGTTCATGCATCACGTGATCGTTGTAGGTAAAGCTGAGGCGGCTGCCGTCCGGACTGAAAACGTGCACGTGGCTGCCGCCGCGCAGCGCGCCGGGGGTATAGGGCGCGGTGATATCCAGCGCGTCGAGGGTGATGGCCAACTCGCGATCCGGTTCGCTGACGATCACCCCGCGGCGGTGGTGAAAATCATACTGCCAGGCGCTGTCCGGGTGCTCAGGTCCGTGAATAAAGGCATAGCGCGCCGGCGCATCGGGGCTGACCGTGACCACGCCAACGTGGGCGCCGTGCTGGGCGCGATAAATCACCTCCACCGCGCCGCTGGCGACGTTGACACGCTCGATGCTGAGGCCGGTGAAAGAGGCGCCGCGCGGGCGCACGTCATAAGCCAGCCATTGACTGTCCGGCGTCCAGACGTTGATATTGGTTAACTGATGCCCACGAGGGTCGAAAGTCAGTTGTTTTTCCCGATGGCTCATGGCGGCTCTCCTGCACATGCTGGCACTGAGCCGTCATCTTACCGGATCGCCCGCAGCGTTTCATATGGCCTGTGAGGGTGAGGCGGGAGGATTTTTCGATTCGAAATCACGCAATTATTTTCCAGCGTCTTATCATTTAAGCCGATCGACGGCGTCGGCAGGAAATAAGCGGCCGACCAGGCGATAGAATTCCTGCCGGCGAGACTCAACGGCGCCAATGTAATAGAGGTGGGTGATGCAAACGCTATTTTTTTATTCTCACTTCCCTTATAAGAATAAGGCAGCGGCAGCGCCTTACTTAACGCAAATAAATAAAAAATCGTGCCGCTAAACGACAGGTTTATGATTATTTTCACCGAAAACGGCAATGCTCCCGCCGACCGTTGCCGTTTTCTGATCGGTGTGCCCGAAGGTCGGGCCGCGGGGTTTACAATAAATACAAAAAAGTACAAACTGGATTTTTAAGTCCAAATTAATTTTCTGGAGCCGGTATGAACACCCTCTTCTATGCCATTGTTTCCGCTCATCAGCAACTGCGCCCTCAGGTGCGGGTCACGCCGCTGGAGCGCAGCGTGCTGCTTTCTCAGCAGTTGGGCTGCGAGCTGTATCTGAAATGCGACCACCTGCAGCACACCGGTTCCTTTAAATTTCGCGGCGCCAGCAACAAGCTGCGGCTGTTGGATAACGAGCAACGCCGGCGCGGCGTGATCGCCGCCTCAACCGGCAACCACGGCCAGGCTGTCGCCCTGGCGGGGCAACGGATGGGCGTTGGCGTCACGGTTTATGCGCCGGAGACGGCGGCGAGCATCAAGCTCGACACCATCCGGGCGCTGGGCGGCACCGTGGAATTGGTGCCGGGCGACGCGCTGAACGCCGAACTGGCGGGGGAACAAGCCGCACGCGAACAGGGGAAAACCTACATCTCGCCGTATAACGACGAGCAGGTCATTGCCGGCCAGGGCACCTGCGGCATGGAGCTGGTTGAACAACTCGCCGATCTTGACGCGGTGTTCGTGGCGGTCGGCGGCGGTGGCTATATCGCCGGCATCGGCACCGTTTTGCGGCAACTGTCGCCGAACACGCAGCTTATCGCCTGCTGGCCGGAAAACGCCACCAGCCTGTACAGCGCGCTGGAAGCCGGCCATATCTTCCCGGTGGAAGAACAAGAAACCCTGTCCGACGGCACCGCCGGCGGCGTCGAGCCGGGCGCCGTGACCTTCCCGCTGTGCCAGCAGCTGATTGACCGTAAAGTGCTGGTCAGCGAGGCGGAGATCAAACACGCGATGCGCCGGATCGCCGCCAGCGATCGCTGGATTATCGAAGGCGCGGCCGGCGTGGCGCTGGCGGCGGCGAGCAAACTGGCGCCGGAATACCGAGGTAAAAAGGTGGCGGTGGTGCTGTGCGGTAAAAACATCGTGCTGGAGAAATACCTCAAGGCCATCGCCGATGCGCATCCTTAATCAGCAGCAAATCCTCGCCGCGTTCGACGCCGAGGCCATTACGCCGCTGCTGAAGCAGGGTTTTATCGCCTACTCGCAACAGCGGGTGCAACAGCCGCCGGTACAGCATTTCCTGTTCGAGCAGGCCGCCGGCGACTGCTGCATCAAGTCCGCCTGGTTGGAAAGCGACGAACTGTTCGTGGTCAAGATCTCTACCGGTTTCTATCGCAATGCCGAACACGGCCTGTCGAGCAATCAGGGGCTGATGATGGCGTTCTCCGCCCAGACCGGCGAGCCGCAGGCGCTGCTGCAAGATGAAGGTTGGCTGACCGCGCTGCGCACCGCCCTGGCCGGCCGCATCGTCGCCGAGCTGTGCGCGCCGCCGCATATTCAGGCGATCGGCATGGTCGGCACCGGCCTGCAGGCGCGGCTGCAGCTGCAATGTCTGAAACCGGTGACCGATTGCCGCGAGGTATGGGTGTGGGGCCGCAACGAACAGGCGCTGGCGGCGTATCAGCGCGATGCCGAGGCTGAGGGTTTTCGGGTGCGGGTCACGCAGGATGCGGCGGAGCTGGCGGCGCACTGTCAGCTGATCGTCACCACCACGCCCAGCCGCGAACCGATTTTGCAGGCGGCGGATATTCGGCCCGGCACGCACATTACCGCAGTGGGTGCCGACGCGCCCGGCAAGCAGGAGCTGGCGACCGAGCTGGTGGCCCGCGCGGACGCGCTGTTGGTCGATGCGCTGGCTCAGTGCACAGACTATGGCGAGATCGCGACGGCTTATCGGCAGAACAAGCTGACTTCAACGCCGATCGTCGAAATGGGCGCCGCATTGGCGCAGGGCGGGCGGGTACGACGCGAGCCGCAGCACATCACCATCGCCGATCTCACCGGCTTGGCGATTCAGGATCTGCAGATCGCCAAAGGGGTGTTGCCGAAAGTATAAAGGGGCGCCGCAGCGCCCCGTTTTCTCAGGCGTTGAGCACGAACTTCTCGATAGCGCGCGCCACGCCGTCTTCAGTATTGGCGCTGGTGACAAACTGCGCCACCGCTTTCAGCTCGGGAATGGCGTTGCCCATCGCCACGCCGACGCCGGCATATTCGATCATCGCCGTATCGTTAGCCTGATCCCCCAGCGTCATGATGTTTTCCCGCGCCACGCCGAGGTGCTCGGCCAGCATTTTCACCCCGGCGCCCTTATCGACGTTTTTATGTAAGATCTCGAGGTAGTAAGGCGCACTTTTCAAGATAGTGTAACGCGCGCGCGTTTCCTCCGGGATGCGCGCGATGGCGCTGTCCAGCAGCGCCGGTTCGTCGATCATCATCACTTTTGGAAAACGCATCTGGCGATCCATCTCTTCCACGCTGCGGTATTTCAGCGGAATGCCGGTCATTTCCGCCTCGTGTATGGTGTACTTGCCGATGTCCTTGTTCGGGGTATACAAGGTATCGAAATCAAACGCCTGGAAGTGAACGCCTAACTCGCGCGCCATCTGCTCGAAGTGCAGATAATCCTCGAAGCCCAGGGTTTCCTGCAGGATGCAGGCGCCGTCGACCGCGCGCAACACCAGCGCACCGTTATAGGTGATACAGAAATCGCCGGGGCCCTGAATGTCCAACTGGCGCAGATAGTCCTGCACGCCGACATAAGGCCGCCCGGTAGCCAGCACCACGTGCACCCCTTTACGCCGCGCCGCCGCGATAGCCTGCTTTACCGCCGGCGTGATTTGATGCTGCGGATCCAGCAACGTGCCGTCCATGTCGATCGCAATCAGTTCAATAGCCATTCAACGCTTCTCCCAGTGGTTTTTATTCATGCTAACGCGTTTCAGCCTCGGCTGTCAGCGCCAAAAAAGGCGTAAAAAAATCCGCGCGGGTCGCCCGGCGCGGATTTTCACAGCCATTAACGCATCAGATATCGATGTTCGCCGCTTTCAGGGCGTTTTCTTCGATAAAGGCGCGGCGCGGCTCAACCGCATCGCCCATCAGCGTGGTGAACAGCTGATCGGCAGCGATGGCGTCCTTGACGGTCACGCGCAGCATGCGGCGGCTTTCCGGATCCATGGTGGTTTCCCACAGCTGCTCCGGGTTCATCTCGCCCAGACCTTTATAACGCTGTACGGACAGGCCGCGGCGCGACTCTTTCACCAGCCACTCCAGCGCCTGTTCGAAGCTGTCTACCGGCTGACGGCGTTCGCCGCGCTCGATGAACGCGCCCTCTTCGATCAGCCCGCGCAGCTGCTCGCCCAGCTGGCAGATCTTGCGGTATTCACCGCCGTGGATGAAGTCGAAGTCCAGCTTGTAGTCGGTATCCACGCCGTGGGTGCGGATGCGCAGCGCCGGCTCGAACATCTGGCGTTCGCGGTTCTCGAAGATCACGAAATCATAGCTGCTGCCGTGTTGCTCTTTGTCGTTCAGCGCCTGCACCAGCGACGCGATCCAGGTCTTCACCTTGGCTTCATCGCTGAGATCGCCTTCGTTCAGCGTCGGCTGGTAGATCAGGCTGTTCAGCAGCGCGCGCGGGTAGCGGCGCTCCATGCGGCCAATCAGCTTCTGCACGCCGTAGTGCTCGGCCACCAGTTTTTCCAACTGCTCGCCGCCGAGCGCCGGTGCGCTGGCGTTGGTGTGCAGCGTAGCGCCGTCCATCGCGATGGCGATCTGGTACTGATCCATCGCCTCGTCATCTTTGATGTACTGCTCCTGCTTGCCTTTCTTCACCTTGTACAGCGGCGGCTGTGCGATGAACACGTGGCCACGCTCGATGATTTCCGGCATTTGGCGGTAGAAGAAGGTCAACAGCAGCGTACGGATGTGCGAACCGTCGACGTCGGCATCGGTCATGATGATGATGCTGTGATAACGCAGCTTGTCCGGGCTGTACTCGTCGCGGCCGATGCCGCAACCCAGCGCGGTGATCAGCGTCGCCACTTCCTGCGAAGAGAGCATTTTGTCGAAACGCGCTTTCTCGACGTTGAGGATTTTCCCCTTCAGCGGCAAGATAGCCTGATTCTTGCGGTTGCGCCCCTGCTTGGCAGAGCCGCCCGCGGAGTCCCCTTCCACCAGGTACAGTTCGGACAGCGCCGGATCGCGTTCCTGGCAGTCCGCCAGCTTGCCCGGCAGGCCGGCCAGATCCAGCGCGCCTTTGCGGCGGGTCATCTCACGCGCTTTACGCGCCGCTTCGCGCGCGCGCGCCGCGTCGATGATTTTGCCGACCACGATTTTCGCGTCGCCCGGGTTCTCCATCAGGTAATCCACCAGCTTCTCGTTCATCAGCGTTTCAACCGCGGTTTTCACCTCGGAAGAGACCAGCTTGTCCTTGGTCTGAGAGGAGAACTTCGGATCCGGCACCTTCACCGACACCACGGCGATCAGGCCTTCACGCGCGTCATCGCCGGTGGCGCTGACCTTGGCCTTCTTGCTGTAACCTTCCTTCTCCATGTAGCTGTTCAGCGTACGGGTCATCGCGGTACGGAAACCGACCAGGTGCGTGCCGCCGTCGCGCTGCGGAATGTTGTTGGTGAAGCAGTAGATGTTTTCCTGGAAACCGTCGTTCCACTGCAGCGCCACTTCCACGCCGATGTCGTCTTTCACGGTGGAGAAGTAGAACACGTTCGGGTGGATCGGGGTTTTGTTCTTGTTCAGGTACTCGACAAACGCCTTGATGCCGCCTTCGTAATGGAAGTGGTCTTCACGGTCGGTGCGCTTGTCCTTCAGGCGAATAGACACGCCGGAGTTGAGGAAGGACAGCTCGCGCAGGCGCTTGGCCAGAATGTCGTACTCGAATTCGGTCACGTTGGTGAAGGTCTGGTGGCTCGGCCAGAAACGCACCATGGTGCCGGTCTGCTCGGTTTCGCCCACCACGTTCAGCGGCGCCTGCGGCTCGCCGTGGCTGTAAGTCTGTTCGTGCACTTTGCCTTCGCGACGGATCACCAACTCCAGTTTCTCCGACAGGGCGTTAACCACCGAGACGCCCACGCCGTGCAGGCCGCCGGAAACTTTATAGGAGTTGTCGTCGAATTTACCGCCGGCGTGCAGCACGGTCATGATGACCTCTGCGGCTGAAACCCCTTCTTCCGGGTGAATGCCGGTCGGAATGCCGCGGCCGTCATCCTGTACCGATACCGAGTTGTCGGCATGGATGGTGACCTGAATGTCACTACAGTGGCCCGCGAGCGCTTCGTCGATAGCGTTGTCCACAACCTCGAATACCATGTGGTGCAGACCGGTGCCGTCATCGGTATCGCCGATATACATGCCCGGGCGCTTGCGCACCGCATCCAGCCCTTTTAATACCTTGATACTTGAGGAGTCATAAGAATTCGACATCAACGTTTCTCGCTCATTTTAGTCCTGTGGTTGAACCTCTATTTTACCCTGTTCCACGCGGAACATCTTGCCCTTTTCACCGGCCATGTCGGTCACTTGTTCAGCGCTGACCGCGCTGACAAAAACCTGGGCCTGGGTGGCTTTCAGGCGATCGGCCAGCAACCGGCGACGGCCGGTGTCCAGCTCGGAGGCAAAATCATCAATCAGATACAGGCAACGCCGCCCGCTCTGCCGGGTGAGAAACTCACCCTGCGCCAAGCGCAACGCGCACATCAGCAGCTTAAGCTGACCGCGCGATAACAAATCCTCTACCGGCGTGCCGTCGGCACGAATGCGAAAGTCCGCTTTATGCGGCCCCACCGCGGTATAGGTCAACGCCCTGTCGCGCTCAAACTGACGCTCCAGCAGCTCGCCGTAGTCGCTCTCTTTGTCCCAGCCGCGCTGGAAGGAGAAGCTCAGGGCAAATTCAGGCAGAAACTGCGCGCAGGTCGCGGTGATATCCGCGGCGATCGCGTCGCTGTATTCCGCCCGCCATTCGCTGATGCGCTCCGCGAGCGGGATCAGTTCCTGATCCCAGGCGCGGATCTGCGCATAGCGACTCACCTGGCGCAGCGCGGCATTGCGCTGCTTCAGTAACCGTTTCAGGTTGCTCCAGGCGGTGAAAAAACCGGGTTCGTTATGAAAACAGCCCCAGTCCAGGAAAGCGCGCCGGAATTTCGGCCCGCCGTTCAGCAGGGTAAAACCTTCGGGGGTGATCAGCTGCATGGGCAGCAGCTGCGCCAGCTCGGCCACCTTGTGGCCGTCGCTGCCATCGATGCGTACTTTGCTGTCACCCTGACGGCTCTTGCTCAATCCTACCGACAGCTCGCGCTCCGCGCCTTCGATGCGGCCGTGCAGCACGAACTCCGGTTGGTCGTGGCGAATGACCCGACCGGCCTGCAGGCTGCGAAAGGCGCGGCCATGGCCGAGCGTATACACCGCCTCCAGCACGCTGGTCTTGCCGCTGCCGTTGGCGCCGACCAGGAAGTTGAATCCCGGCGCCAGCGCCAAATCCGCCGCCTCGATATTGCGGAAGTCTTTAATCAATAAACGCGTCAGAGCCATGCAATCTCTTTACCGATGACGGTGCTGTAATTCAAGGTAACGAGACTACAACCGCATTGGCATGACAACGTAGGCCGCCGCCTGGCTGGCGCCGTCTTCGATCTGCACGCTGGAGACCGAGTCGGTCAACAGCAGGCGCACGTCTTCACACTTGAGCGCGTTCAACACGTCCAGCACGTAGCTGACGTTGAAACCGATCTCCATCTCCGCGCCGTCGTAGCTGACGTCGAGGATCTCTTCCGCCTCTTCCTGCTCCGGGTTGTTGGCGGTGATCTTCAGCTGGTTCTGGCTGACGTACAGCCGCACGCCGCGGAATTTCTCGTTCGAGAGAATGGCCGCGCGGGCAAACGCCTGCTTGAGCAGATCGCAGCCGGCTTCCAGCGTTTTGTCCGGATTCTTCGGCAAGACGCGGCGATAGTCCGGGAAACGGCCGTCAACCAGCTTGGACGTGAAGATGAAGTCGCCAACGTGGGCGCGGATGTTGTTGCTGCCGATCTGCAGTTGCAGCAGCGAATCGCCGCCGTCCAGCAGACGCACCAGTTCCATCACCCCTTTACGCGGCACGATCACCGAATGCGATGGCAGCTGCTGGCCGATCGGCATCGAGCACACCGCCAGGCGGTGGCCGTCGGTCGCGACGGTGCGCAGCTCTTCGCCTTCGGTTTCAAACAGCATGCCGTTCAGGTAGTAACGCACGTCCTGATGGGCCATCGAGAACTGGGTGGCTTCGATCAGGCGCTTCAGCGTCGCCTGCGGCAAGGTGAACTCCACCTCGCTCTGCCAGTCGTCCAGGTTCGGGAAGTCCGCCGCGGGCAGCGTGGACAGCGAGAAGCGGCTGCGGCCGGACCGCACCAACATGCGCTCGCTCTCCAGCGTGACGGCAATCTCCGCCCCTTCCGGCAGGCCACGGCAGATATCAAAGAATTTGCGCGCGGGCACAGTCGTCGCACCCGGCTCGTGCGGCTGGGACAGGGCGACGCGCGCCACCATCTCCATCTCCAGATCGGTGCCGGTCAGCAGCAGGGAGCCTTCCGTCACCTGCAGCAGCAGGTTGCCCAGGATCGGCAAGGTCGGGCGGCCGCCCAGCGGGCTGCTCACCTGTTGCAGCGGTTTTAGCAGATGCTCACGTTCAACGATAAATTTCATAGCGCTATGAAGATAATGTTCTGATTAAATTGGAGAAATCTTCTTTGATGTCGTGACTTTCCTCACGCAGCTGCTCGATCTTCCGGCAGGCGTGCAACACCGTGGTATGGTCGCGGCCACCAAACGCATCGCCGATTTCCGGCAGGCTGTGGTTGGTGAGCTCCTTCGCCAGCGCCATCGCCATCTGGCGCGGGCGGGCAACGGATCGCGAACGCCGCTTGGACAGCAAATCCGCGACTTTAATCTTGTAATACTCCGCCACCGTCTTTTGGATATTGTCGATGGTGACCAGCTTTTCCTGCAGCGCCAGCAGATCGCGCAGCGCTTCGCGCACGAAATCGATGGTGATGGCCCGGCCAGTAAAGTTGGCGTTGGCGATCACGCGGTTCAGCGCCCCTTCGAGCTCACGCACGTTGGAACGCAGGCGCTTGGCGATGAAGAACGCCACTTCGCCCGGCAGGCGAATGTCGTTTTCGTCGGCCTTTTTCATCAGGATCGCCACGCGGGTTTCCAGTTCCGGCGGCTCGATCGCCACCGTCAGCCCCCAGCCGAAGCGGGACTTCAGACGATCTTCCACCCCGTTGATCTCTTTAGGGTAGCGATCCGAAGTCAGGATGATCTGCTGATTGCCTTCCAACAGGGCGTTAAAGGTATGGAAGAACTCTTCCTGCGAACGCTCCTTGTTGGCAAAGAATTGGATGTCATCGATCAGCAACGCGTCGACCGAACGGTAGTAGCGCTTAAACTCTTCGATGGCATTGTTCTGCAACGCTTTGACCATGTCCTGCACAAAGCGTTCCGAGTGCATGTAGACCACTTTGGCGTTAGCCTTGCGCGCCATGATGCCGTTGCCGACCGCATGCAGCAGGTGAGTTTTACCCAGGCCGGTGCCGCCATACAGGAACAAAGGGTTGTAGGCGCCGCCCGGATTGTCCGCCACCTGGCGAGCCGCCGCGCGCGCCAGCTGGTTGGACTTACCCTCGACGAAGTTGTCAAAGGTGTGTTTAGGGTTGACGTTGGAGCGGTAAGAGAGCTCGGGCTGCGCCGCCGCGTTGTCCCAGCTCGGGCGCGAAGGCGCGGCCGTGCGCGCCGCCGGAGCCGCAGGGGCGCTGCTGACGCTGGCGGTCACGGTCTGGCTGATCACCTGCGTGATCGGCTTGCTGCCGACTTCAAAACGCAGCAAAGGCGCGTCCGTGCCGCAGAAATCATTCAGCAGACCATTGATGTTGTTTAAGTACTTATCGCGAACCCAATCCAGCACAAAACGGTTAGGCGCGTACAGCGCCAGGGTGTTGTCACTCAGTTCCGCCTGCAATGGGCGAATCCACATACTAAATTCTGTGGCAGGTAACTCATCCTGCAATCGGGCAAGACACTGCTGCCAAAGCGAAAGTGACACGGCGGACTCCACTCGAACAAGATCAATAAAGAAAAGAAACGGACAACTTTTTTATAACTCATGATTTTTGACACATACCCGGCATCGGCTGTTTGCCTGTGGGGGATGCGAACCGCCTTTCACGGTTTGTGTCCCTCACGATCCCGGCATGAGGGATCGCGATCGGAATGACGGATCATAGCGCAATCCGCGCAAGAGATCCTCCCCTTCCTCACAGATTAGATCCATTTTATCCACAGGCCGCGGCCGGCGGCGATCTTTTCACCGCCAGCGCCGAATGACCGCGCAGATCCCGGCCGCTGCGCCGCGTTTTTTACATTGTCAACCGGTTATACCCTGTTATCCACGCCGGATCCTGCGAACGCGCGCAAAGGATCTCACGGGGATCCTTGCGATTTCACCCCGAGTCCGTATAATCTTCGCCCTACGTGTGATACCTGGTTCCTTATGGTGCGTCATTAGCCAGACAGGATTCTGCGGTGACCACGGGCCAAGAGCGGATTTTGTTCCGTTATTGGCAGACAACCAGGTAGGCTGGCGCGATGCGAATTGACTCAGGACTGTACAATTATTACAATCCCGCTTCTTTATGTATTGCGATTGAGGCGTCGGTCATCTTCACGCCGAGTAGCCAAACGCGTTTACTGATCAGTAATTATTTTAAGTTTAGGTAGAAATCGCTATGAAACGCACTTTCCAACCGTCCGTATTGAAGCGCAACCGTAGCCACGGTTTCCGTGCTCGTATGGCCACCAAAAATGGTCGTCAAGTTCTGGCCCGCCGTCGTGCGAAAGGCCGTGCTCGTCTGACTGTTTCTAAGTAATAAAGCTAACCCGCTGAGTGGTTAAGCTCGCTTTTCCCAGGGAGTTACGTTTGTTAACTCCCACTCATTTCACTTTCGTCTTCCAGCAGCCACAACGGGCTGGCACGCCGCAAATCACCATCCTCGGCCGCCTGAACCAGCTGGGGCATCCCCGCATCGGTCTTACCGTCGCCAAAAAACACGTCAAACGCGCGCACGAGCGTAATCGGATCAAACGCCTAACCCGCGAAAGCTTCCGCCTGCGCCAGCACGAATTACCGGCGATGGATTTTGTCGTGGTGGCCAAAAAGGGGATAGCGGATTTGGATAACCGCGCGCTGACGGAAGCTTTGGATAAATTATGGCGTCGCCACTGTCGCCAGGCTCCCGCATCCTGATCGGGCTGGTGCGGGCCTATCAGCTCGTCATCAGCCCGCTGCTAGGGCCTCGTTGTCGCTTCCAGCCGACATGCTCTCATTACGCAATTGAGGCATTAAGCAGGTTTGGCATGATAAAAGGCAGTTGGTTAGCATTGAAACGCGTATTAAAATGCCACCCTTTGAACCCAGGTGGCGATGATCCGGTGCCGCCAAAAACCGACGATAACAGAGAACACTAACGATGGATTCGCAACGCAATCTTCTTCTCATCGCTCTGCTGTTCGTGTCTTTCATGATCTGGCAGGCATGGCAAACGGACAACGCTCCGCAGCCGGCCGCACAGACCACGCAACAGACTTCGAACGCAGTAGCCGGTGATGCCGCCAGCCAGGCCGTGCCAGCCAGTGGTCAGGGTAAGCTGATTACCGTGAACACCGACGTGCTGTCACTGACCATCAACACCCGTGGTGGCGATATCGAGCAGGCTAAACTGTTGGCCTACCCGGATACTCTGGGTTCATCGACTCCGTTCCAACTGCTGGAAACCACCCCGTCGTTCGTCTATCAGGCGCAAAGCGGCCTGACCGGTAAAAACGGCCCGGACAACCCGGCCAACGGCGAACGCCCGCTGTACCAAGCGGCGCAAGACAGCTACACCCTGCCGGAAGGCCAGGACGAGCTGCGCATCCCGTTGACCTACACCGGTAAAGACGGCGCGATCTACACCAAGACCTTCGTGCTCAAACGCAACCACTATGCGGTCGGCGTGGATTACAGCATCGACAACAAAGGCGCGACGCCGCTGGAGCTGACCCTGTTCGGCCAGCTGAAGCAGACCACCGAATTGCCTAAGCACCGTGACACCGGCAGCAGCAACTTCGCGCTGCATACCTTCCGCGGCGCGGCGTACTCGTCCAGCGAGGACAAGTACCAGAAATACGCGTTCGACAAAGACGAAAACCTGAGCGTCACCACCAAAGACGGTTGGGTTGCGATGCTGCAACAGTACTTCGCCACCGCGTGGGTGCCGGCGACCAAGGGTGACAACACCTTCTACACCGCCAAACCGGGTGACAACCTGTCCACCATCGGCTTCAAATCTACGCCGGTCGTGGTGCAGCCGGGCGCTCAGCAACAGCTGAACGCCACCCTGTGGGTCGGCCCGGAGCTGCAGGACCAGATGGCCCAGCTGGCGCCACACCTGGATCTGACCGTGGATTACGGTTGGCTGTGGTTCATCTCCCAGCCGCTGTTCAAACTGCTGAAGTTCATCCACGGCTTTATCGGCAACTGGGGCTTCTCCATCATCATCATCACCTTCATCGTGCGCGGCATCATGTACCCGCTGACCAAGGCGCAGTACACCTCGATGGCGAAAATGCGCATGCTGCAGCCGAAGCTGCAGGCGATGCGCGAGCGCATCGGCGATGACAAACAGCGCATGAGCCAAGAGATGATGGCGCTGTACAAGGCGGAGAAAGTGAACCCGCTCGGCGGCTGTCTGCCGCTGATCATTCAGATGCCGATCTTCCTGGCGCTGTACTACATGCTGATGGGTTCGGTCGAGCTGCGCCACGCGCCGTTCGCCCTGTGGATCCATGACCTGTCGGCGCAGGACCCGTACTACATCCTGCCAATCCTGATGGGCGTGACGATGTTCTTCATTCAGAAGATGTCGCCGACCACCGTGACTGACCCGATGCAGCAGAAAATCATGACCTTCATGCCGGTGATCTTCACAGTGTTCTTCCTGTGGTTCCCGTCCGGTCTGGTGCTGTACTACATCGTCAGCAACCTGGTGACCATCCTGCAGCAGCAGCTGATTTACCGTGGTCTGGAAAAACGCGGTCTGCACAGCCGCGACAAGAAAAAAAGCTAAGCGTAGTGTAGGGGTTCGGCGCGCCGACCCTTGCAGTCACACCAAAGGCGGTCATTAGACCGCCTTTTTGCATCTTAATCGTCAGAGAGAACCGTTATGAGCACCACCGATACCATCGTAGCCCAAGCCACCCCGCCGGGACGCGGCGGCGTCGGCATTCTGCGCATTTCCGGAAGCAAGGCCAAAGACGTCGCTCAGGCGTTGCTCGGCAAGCTGCCGAAGCCGCGCTACGCTGACTATCTGCCGTTCCGCGACGCCGCCGGCGCCACCCTCGATCAGGGCATCGCGCTGTGGTTTCCGGGGCCAAACTCCTTTACCGGCGAAGACGTGCTGGAGCTGCAGGGCCACGGCGGGCCGGTGATCCTCGATCTGCTGCTCAAGCGCGTGCTGGCGCTGCCCGACGTGCGCATCGCCCGGCCCGGCGAGTTCTCCGAGCGCGCGTTTCTCAACGACAAACTCGATCTGGCGCAGGCCGAAGCGATCGCCGATCTGATCGACGCCAGCTCCGAGCAGGCGGCACGTTCGGCGATGAACTCGCTGCAGGGCGCATTTTCCATCCGCATCCACCAGCTCGTGGAAGCGCTCACTCACCTGCGAATCTACGTGGAAGCGGCGATCGACTTCCCGGACGAGGAAATCGACTTCCTGTCCGACGGTAAAATCGAGGCGCAGCTCAACGACGTGATGGCGGATCTGGACAGCGTGCGCGGCGAAGCGCGCCAGGGCAGCCTGCTGCGCGAAGGGATGAAGGTGGTGATCGCCGGGCGCCCCAACGCCGGTAAATCCAGCCTGCTCAATGCGTTGGCCGGGCGTGAGGCGGCGATCGTCACCGATATCGCCGGCACCACCCGCGACGTCTTGCGCGAACATATCCATATCGACGGCATGCCGCTGCACATTATCGACACCGCCGGCCTGCGCGACGCCAGCGACGAAGTGGAGCGTATCGGCATCGAACGTGCCTGGAACGAGATCGAACAAGCCGACAGGGTGCTGTTTATGGTGGACGGCACCACCACCGCCGCCACCGAGCCGGCGGAGATCTGGCCGGAGTTTATGGCGCGCCTGCCGGCAACGCTGCCGATCACCGTGGTGCGCAACAAAGCCGACATCACCGGTGAAACGCTGGGCCTGACGGAAGTGAATAACCACTCACTTATTCGCCTGTCGGCCCGCACTGGCGAAGGCGTCGATGTGCTGCGCGATCATCTGAAACAGAGCATGGGCTTCACCAGCAACATGGAAGGCGGCTTCCTGGCGCGCCGTCGCCACCTGCAGGCGCTGGAACTGGCGGCGCAGCATCTGGTGCAGGGCAAAGAACAGTTAGTGAGCGCTTACGCGGGCGAACTGCTGGCCGAGGAACTGCGCCAGGCGCAGCTGGCCTTGAGCGAAATCACCGGCGAATTCACCTCCGACGACCTGCTGGGCCGCATCTTCTCCAGCTTCTGTATCGGGAAATAACGCGCTGCCAGAGGCCTTCACGGCCGGGATAAGCCCTTGTTCCGGCCGTTTTTCTTTCCCGCTCTCGCTCTGCGCGCTGGCTCACAGCGCCGCTGCAACTGCCCGCGATATACTGGACGGTCAGGTGTCTTTCTCAGGAACGAGTCAACATGGCGTTAACCCTCAAGGTATTGCTGGAAAACCGCCGCGCCGCCGGCGCCAACCCGCTATTGCAGGCCAAGGCCGGGTTAAGCCTGCTGATTGAGGACGAGACGACCTCCATACTGTTCGACACCGGCCCCGACGACAGCTTCCTGCGCAATGCGGCGCTGATGAGCGTCGATCTCTCCCGCATCACCGCGACGGTGCTCTCCCACGGCCACTATGACCACTGCGGCGGCGTCGCCTGGCTGCCGGACAACAGCCGCATCATCTGCCACCCGCAGGTCGGCGATGAGCGCTATGCGGCGCTGAAGGTGCTGGGCCACACCCGCAAAATCAAAAAGCTCTCTTTGGACATCGACTACTCACGCCACCGCATGCACTACAGCCGCGAGCCGCTGGCGATCGGCGATCGCTTTATGTGGTCAGGTGAAATCGCCGTGCCCGCACCGCGCGCCTACGGGGTGATTACCGGGGAAAACGCGGCGGTGGATTACGTTATCGACGAAGGGGTGCTGATTTACAAATCGGATCGCGGTCTGGTGATCGTGACCGGCTGCGGGCATCGCGGGATCGTGAATATCGTGCGCCACTGCCAGAAAATCACCGGAATCGATCGGATCCACGCCTTAATTGGTGGTTTTCATCTGCGTTGCGCTTCCCCGCGCACGCTCTGGCGCGTGCGCCGTTTTTTACGGCAGCACCAGCCGGAAAAGATCATGGGCTGCCACTGTACCGGCGCGTGGGGCCGGCTATGGCTGCCGGAAGGTATCGCGCCGGCCACCGGCGATAGCTGGATCCTGGAATAACGCCTGTGCCGCTCATCACTGAGATCGGCAACAAATCGGATAAAACGCATAGTGTTTTTTGATGATAAATCCTCAACTTAGTCTTAATCTAACACCCCTGCGTTCTTAGCGACCCTCTGTCATGGAGCGAACAATGGCGTGTCATTTTGCCCGATGGACCCCGGCCTCCGCTGTCCTGGATACCCAGAGACTCGCCGACGAAGTGATAGCCGCCACCCGCACCTTTTCCGTTAAGCGCCGCACGCGCTACCTGCAAGGGCGCATTCTGCTCGCCGAAATGATGTTCTACCTGTACGGCCTGCCGACGCTGCCACCCATCGCCACCACACCCACCGGCCGCCCCTGCTTCGCCGATCATCAGCTGCCCGATTTTAGCCTCGCCTATGCCAGCAACACCGTGGGCGTGCTGCTCAGCGACGAAGGCAAAGTCGGACTGGATATCGAAGTGATGCGGGCGCGCGGCAGCCGGCAAAGCGCGCTGCAGAACGCGCACCAGACGCCGGCGGAAAGCGCCTGGATCGGCGCGCAGGACGATCGGCTGGAGGCGGAGACTCAGCTGTGGAGCATTCGGCAAAGCGTGCTGAAAATTTCCGGCCTCGGCAACAGCGGCCAGTCTACGCTGCGTCTGCATCCCTTCTCCGGCCACCTGCGTTCCAGCGCCACGCCGGACGTTCAGGTGATGAGCGATGCCGACGAATATCTGAGCTGGGCCTGCGCCGGCAGCCCCGGGCTGGATCGCCTGCTGTGCTGGCGCTACGAAGAGCGCGGCGGCCTGCACAAAGACGGGGAAATCTCGCCGCGCAGCCCGGCGGCATCCTCACGCTTCGTTAAACTGACGGGCCTGAAGACGCCAGGTTGACGCGGCGCAAAGCGGATAACGCGATCTTTACCGCACCAGTTACTGGATTAAATTGTAAAGACAGCTAAATGTTGAGCAATCGCCTATTCTCGACCCGCGCTTTAGCCTACTATTCGCCCATGTTGTACGCTGAATCTGCTCATTCGAAAGGGAGAATCACCATGTCAGACCAAGCCTTAAAAATCGTCACTCTACTCGGCAGCCTGCGCAAAGGCTCCTACAACGCCATGGTGGCCCGCGCCCTGCCTGGCCTGGCCCCGCAGGGCGTCACCATTGAAGCGCTGCCCTCCATCCGCGATATCCCGCTGTACGACGCCGACATGCAACAGGGTGAAGGCTTCCCTGCCGCGGTCGAGGCGATCGCCGAGCAGATCCGCCAGGCCGACGGCGTGATCATCGTCACCCCTGAATATAACTATTCCGTACCCGGCGGGTTGAAGAACGCCATCGACTGGCTGTCTCGCGTACCGAATCAGCCGCTGGCCGGCAAGCCGGTCGCCATTCAAACCAGCTCAATGGGGCCGATCGGCGGCGCGCGCTGCCAATACCATCTGCGCCAGATCCTGGTGTTCCTCGATGCGATGGTAATGAACAAGCCTGAGTTTATGGGCGGCGTGATCCAGAGCAAGGTCGATGAACAGGCCGGTGAACTGAGCGATCAGGGAACGCTGGATTTCCTGACCGGCCAGCTGTCCGCGTTCAGCGATTTTATTCGCCGCGTGGAGTGAAGGTCTCGCGGCGCCCGCTGGGCGCCGCAACAGGACATGACGTCCGTCAATTTATTGAAATTAAAGCCATAGCATCATGTATTTTTTCATTTTAGCGTTATTTTTCGTTTCCATCACCAGTCCCGCTTTCGCCGCAGACATGCGTTATCCCGCCGGTGAAGAGCCGCTGGAGCTGCCGGCGCACAGCGCGCTCAACGCCCAACTGTCGCGTTCCGCGCAAACCCAGGAAGACAAAAAGCTCGGCGCCATGTCGCTGTACCTGACGCTGATGCGCGAAGACGGCCGCAACGTCTGGGCGCCCTACCAGCTGGCGGTGTCGTCGGCGGAGAAAGGGCAAACCGAACTGGCGGAGCGTTACCTGCAGCTGAGCGCCGACCGCGGCCTGTGGTACTACTACAACCTGCTGGAGGACGACGCCTTCAACAGCATCCAACACTCCGCCACTTACCAATCCATTTTGGCCGTCACCAAAGCGCGCTATCTGCAGCACGCCCGTCAGTATGAAGGCAAAGCCAGCTACGCGGTGCCGGACGGCGAAGCGCCGCCCGCAGGCTGGCCAACGGTGATCTTCCTGCATACCTACGGCAAAGCCGCCGCCATCAGCCCCGAGGAGCGGCTGCTGTTCGGCGAAATGGGCGTGGCCTACATCGAGATCAACGGCACGCAGATGCTGTCGGAAAACAGCTTCCGCTGGTCAAATTACAGCGACGAGAGCACCCAAACCACCCTGCAGCGCACGGTGCAACAGCTGGCTCCGCAGCTAAAGCTGGATCCCCGGCGGATTTACCTCAGTGCCCGCGGCCAGGGCGCGTTGCACGCCGCCAACCTGATCGCGAAGTACCCGCAGTTTTACGCCGGCGCGCTCCTGATCGCCCCCCACGGCGAGATCAAGCCGGCCCAGCAGTCGCTGGCGGCGAAAAAGAAAATCGTGATGGCGTATTACGATCGGCAGACCTTCAGCGAGCAGGCGCTGGCGCTACATTTCGCCAATCTGTTCGGGGAGGAGAATCAGGTGCAGACGCTGCACTTCGCCCAGGGAGAGGATGCCGCCGGCAGCTGGCAGGCGCGCTTCAGGCGGCCGTTGCAGTGGGTGTTGGATCAGGCGCCGGATGCGACGCCGGGCGTCTAGGGATTCAGGGCCGACCGCCGTCGGCCCTTTGGCTGTCAATGGCCGTCGACGAAGACGATCTTCAGCACGAACAGCAGCGCCACCACCACCACGCACGGGCTGATTTCACGCCAGCGGCCGGTACCCAGCTTCATCACGCAGTAGGAGATAAAGCCGAGCGCGATGCCCTCGGTGATCGAGAAGCTGAACGGCATCATCACCGCGGTGACAAACGCCGGCACCGCTTCGGTCAGATCGTCCCACTTCACCCGCGCCAGGCTGGAGGTCATCAGCACGCCGACGTAGATCAGCGCACCGGCGGCGGCGTAAGCCGGCACCATGCCCGCCAGCGGCGACAGGAAGATCACCAGCAGGAACAGCAGGCCGGTGACCACCGCCGTCAAACCGGTACGGCCGCCGACGGCGACGCCAGATGAGCTTTCGATATAAGCGGTCACGGAAGAGGTGCCAGCCAACGAACCGGCCACTGAGCTGATGCTGTCAACGTACAGCGCCTGCTTCATGCGTGGGAACTTGCCCTGGTTGTCGGTCAGACCGGCTTTATCGGTGACGCCGATCAGGGTGCCGGAGGAGTCGAACAGGTTCACCAGCATAAACGAGAAGATGACCCCGGCCAGCCCGATGTCCAGCGCGCCGGCCACGTCGACCTGGCCCACCACCGAGGTAATGCTCGGCGGCAGCGAAAACAAACCGCCGTATTTCACGTCGCCCAGCATCCAGCCGATCAGGGTAGTGACCACGATCGACACCAGCACCGCCGCATGGAAGTTACGCGAAGAGAGCACGGCGATGATAAAGAAGCCGAGCGCCCCCAGCAGCACGTTGTGCGAGGTCAGGCTGCCGATGGTCACCAGCGTGTCCGGGTTGGCCACCACGATGCCGGCGTTTTTCAGCCCCATCATGCCGATGAACAGACCGATGCCGCTGGTGATGCCGACCCGCAGGCTGACCGGAATGTTGGCGATCATCCAGTAGCGAATGCGGAAAATGGTCAGCAGCAGCAGGCCGACCGCGCCCCAGAAGATGGCGCCCATGCCCACCTGCCAGGAGATGCCCATCGCCCCGACCACCACGAAGGCGAAGAAAGCGTTCAGCCCCATCGCCGGCGCCAACGCCACCGGCAGGTTCGCCAGCAGGCCCATAAAGATGCTGCCGAAGGCGGCGATCAAACAGGTGGTGACAAATACCGCCTGGGTATCCATGCCCGCCGCGCCCAAAATTTGCGGGTTAACGAACACGATATACACCATGGTGAGGAAGGTGGTGATACCGGCAATCGTTTCCGTACGCGCCGTCGTGCCATGTTGCTTGAGTTTAAACACGCGCCCAAGCAAGCCTTGCTCAGCGTCAAGGCCAGATACTGGTTTGGTCATTATCAGAATTCCGAAAATGGGAATGGACAGTCGCCGGCTATCCTATAACAAAAAGTGGGGCTTTTGACGCCGGTCACAGGTTTTTTTCGCCGTCTTTACGGCTAAACGCGTCAACGGCTTGTATTTACAGGCATTCATTCTCCATCACAGCCCGCCGCGTTGCCGTTTGCCGGCACGGCCGATAAAATGGCCTATCACATCTCTTACCCTACCCGCTAAAAAACAGGAACCCGCATGTCTTCGACCTTTATCGATAAACTCGCGTTGATCGCGCTGAAAGATGACAAAGTGGCGCTGGTGCGCTCGCACAACAAGACGCTGTTTTATGTACCGGGCGGAAAGCGCGAAGCGGGTGAAACCGATGAGCAGGCGCTGTGCCGCGAAATCGACGAAGAGCTGACCGTTGCGCTGCAGCCGCAATCCATCGCGTTTTACGGCGAGTTCTCCGGCCCGGCGGACGGCAAGCAGGACGGCACCCAGGTGCGCATTCGTTGCTACCAGGCCGACTTTACCGGGCAGTTGCAGCCGGCCGCCGAAATCGCCGAGCTGAAGTGGTGCGACAGCCGCGATCTGCCGCAGTGTTCACACGTCGCCGCGCTGATTTTGCACGATCTCAAGGCGCGTAGCCTGATCAAGTGATCGCTGAGCGGCCTCAGCGGCGTTAACCCGAAGGAACCTGTCCCGCATGAATCAGATTGACTGCATTTTGTTCGACTGCGACGGCACGCTGGTGGACAGCGAAGTGCTGTGCAGCAAAGCCTATGTGCACATGTTCGCCCGCTACGGCATTCATCTGTCGCTGGAAGAGGTGTTCAAGAAATACAAAGGGGTGAAGCTGTACGAGATCATCGATCGAGTCAACGCCGAGCAGGGCACTGACCTGGCAAAAGAGACGCTGGAGCCGCTGTATCGGCAGGAAGTGGCGCGGCTGTTCGACAGCGAGCTGCAGCAGATTGCCGGCGCCCGCGAGCTGCTGGCGCAGGTGACGGTACCTGTCTGCACCGTCTCCAACGGGCCGGTCAGCAAGATGCAGCACTCGCTCGGCCTGACCGGCATGCTGCCTTATTTTGATGACCGGTTGTTCAGCGGCTATGACATTCAGCGCTGGAAGCCGGATCCGGCGATCGTGTTTCACGCCGCCGAACAGATGCAGGTGCCGGTGACGCACTGCATCCTGGTGGACGATTCACCCGCCGGCGCGCAGGCCGGCATCAATGCCGGCATCCCGGTCTTTTACTTCTGCGCCGATCCGCATAACCCGCCGATCGATCACCCGCTGGTGACGACGTTTGACGACCTGGCTCAATTGCCCGCGCTGTGGCGCGAACGCGGCTGGCGGCTGACGGCCGATTAACTGGCCGGCAACGGCGGCTTGTTGCGCCACCAGCGCCAGGACCGCTTCAGCGCGCGGGTTTGCGCGCCGAAGCGGCGGTTGACCGCATTGGCCAGCAGATCGAGCGCCAGGCAGAACACGAAATAGACCAGCGCCACGAACAGGAACACTTCCATCGGGTAGACCATGCTGCGGTTGTTGACCTGGGTCGCCAGGAAGGTCAGTTCGCCAACGCCGACGATATAAGCCAGCGAGGTGTCTTTGATCAGGGAGATCCACTGGTTGATGAACGACGGCACCATCATGCGCAGCGCCTGCGGCAGCACGATCATGCGCAGCGTCTGCCAGCGGGTCAGCCCCAGAGAAAGCCCGGCCTGCCACTGGCCGGGGCCGATGGCGGCGATGCCGGCTTTCACCGCATGGGCCAGATAGGCCGAGGCGATCAGCGCCAGCGCGCACACGACGGTGGTGATTTCCGGGATCTCGACGCCAAACACCATTGGCAGCAGGAAATAGGTCCAGAAGATCAGCATGATGACCGGAATGGCGCGGAAAAAGCCCAACACCGCCGCCAGCAGCCCGGCGGCGATGCCGCGCGACATCGCCAGCGCCACGCCGAGCAGGGTGCCGAGCACCGCCGAGGCCACGCCGGCCATCAGGCTGATCGCCAACGTCAACGCCGCGCCGCCCAACGGCCCGTCCGGCCAGGTGCCCCACAGCAGGTAACCCAGGTTGTCGTGAATCACGCTGAAATCCATCTCAATGTCCTCCCAGCGGTTTACGCTGTTGTCGCCACATGCCCCAGCCTTCCAGCAGCGCGATGATGGCGATATACAGTACCGTCGCCACACCGAACGCCTGGAAAGTGCGCAGGGTTTCGGTTTCGACCTGACGCGAGGCGTAAGAGAGTTCGGCCACGCCGATCGCCATGGTCAGCGACGAGTTCTTGATCACGTTCATGTATTGCCCCAGCAGCGGCGGCAGCGCGATTTTCAGCGCCTGCGGCAACACCACGTAGCGCATCGCCTGCCAGCCGGTCAGCCCCAGCGCCTGAGCGGCATATTTCTGCCCGCCGGCGACGCCGCGAATGCCGGAACGGATCTCTTCGGCGATAAAGGCGGTGGAGTAGAGCGTCAGGCCGAAGAAACCGGCGAGAAACTCAAACGACGGCCACTCAAGCGGGCCGATCTGATGGGCGCTGTTCAGCCACTGCATGGCGGCGGACGGCAAGATCTGGCCGGCGGCGAAGTACCAGAAGAACAGCTGCACCAGCAGCGGCGTATTGCGAAACAGCGAGCTGTAGCCCATCGCCAGCCAGCGCAACGGCCGCAGGCTGCTGTCGCGCATCGCCGCCAGCACGAAGCCCAGCAGCGTGGCCGCCAGGCCCGCGCAGGCGGAAAGCCACAGCGTCAGCAGAAAGCCGTGCCACAGCCAGCTCAGGTATTGCGGCGCCAGCAGCCAGTCCAGGTTCATGTTCAATCCTTGTCTTGCAGAATGCATCAGGGGCGCAGCAAGCTGCGCCCCTCCGTACCGATCTCACCGCGCGCGGTTAAATCAGGCTTTCGGTTGCTGATCCAAAGGCGCGATTTTGAAATCGCCGCGCGGCTGGGCGGATTGGGTTTCCGGCCCGAACCAGCGATCGTAAATCTTAACCGCTTCACCGTCTTTTTCCAGCTTGATCAGCGTCTCGTTCACCGCGGCGGTCAGGCGATCTTCGCCCTTGGGAATGCCGACGCCCTGATACTCTTTGGTCAGGCTGAACGGCGAAATTTCAAACTCCGCCTTTTGCGCTGCCGGCAGGTTGCCGAGCAGGCCGACCAGCTTGGCGTCGTCCTGAGTGATCGCCTGCACGTTGCCGTTACGCAGTGCCACGAACGCCAGCGGGGTATCATCGTAGGAGATCACTTTCGCCGTCGGGAAACGCTCGCGCAGGGTGATTTCCTGCACCGTGCCCTTATCCGCGCCGATGCGCAGCTTCTTGATGTCTTCCGGCGTTTTCAATACGCCTTTGCGGGCGATGAATTTCTGGCCGGTGGCGAAATACGGCACGCTGAAGTTCACTTCCTTGGCGCGCTCGTCGGTAATGGTGAAGTTGGCGGCAATCAGGTCAACCTTCTTCGACACCAGCAGCGGAATGCGGTTGGCCGGGTTGGTGGCGCGCAGCTCCACTTTCACCCCCAGCGCTTTGCCGATCGCGTCGGCGACATCCACATCGTAGCCCACCAGCTTCTTGCTCTGCGGATCGATGTAACCGAACGGCGGATTGCTGTCGAACACCGCGATGCGCACCACGCCGGCTTGCTTGATATCGTCAAGTTTGTCCGCGTGCGCGGCGCCGGCGGCGAAACCGGTCAGACTGGCTAACAACGTTAAGGCCAAAGCGCGATGTTTCATAGAAAGCTCCTAAGTGGTTGATGTCCTGCTGGCGGATAAGCTAGCAAGCGCCACATAGGTCAGGAAATAATATAAAAAGCTATATTTATAACCTTTTTATCTTTACGCGCTTAAGATGGAATAAAGGCGCGGGAAACCGCGCCTTGGAAGGATATTACCCGGAAAGGGTTAGTCGTCTTTTTCGTCTTTACCGCCCGGAGACAGCAGCTTTTCCAGGGCGTCGCCGCCCAAATGACGGAAATCCTGTCCTTTGACGAAATAGAAGATAAATTCGCAGATATTCTGGCAGCGATCGCCGATACGCTCGATAGAACGGGCGCAGAACAGCGCGGTCAGCACGCTCGGAATGGTGCGCGAATCTTCCATCATGTAGGTCATCAGCTGACGCACGATGCCTTCATATTCCTGGTCGACCTTTTTATCTTCCCGGTAAATACGGATCGCCTCGTCCAGATCCATGCGCGCGAACGCGTCCAGCACGTCGTGCAGCATCTGCACGGTGTGGCGCCCCAGCGACTCCAGGCTGACCAGCAGCGGCTGGTGCTGGTGCGAGAACTTCTCCAGCGCGGTGCGGCAGATCTTGTCCGCCACGTCGCCGATGCGTTCCAGTTCGGAAATGGTTTTGATGATCGCCATCACCAGACGCAGATCGCTGGCGGTCGGCTGGCGCTTGGCGATAATGCGCACGCAGGCTTCGTCGATCGCCACTTCCATCATGTTGACCTTGGCGTCGCCTTCGATCACGCGCTTGGCCAGCTCGCCATCCTGATTGTGCATCGCGGTGATGGCGTCGGTCAGCTGCTGCTCCACCAGCCCGCCCATGGTCAGCACCTGGGTGCGGATATGCTCGAGCTCTGCGTTGAACTGGCCGGAAATGTGTTTGTTTAAATTCAGGTTATCCATGATGCTTCCTATCAACCATAACGGCCAGTGATGTAGTCTTCAGTCTGCTTTTTCTGCGGCGCAGTGAACAGGTTATCAGTATCACTGAACTCGATCAGCTCGCCCAGATACATAAATGCGGTAGAGTCGGAGCAGCGCGCCGCCTGCTGCATGTTGTGCGTCACAATCACCACGGTGTAATCGGCCTTCAGTTCGCTGATCAGCTCTTCAATCTTGCCGGTGGAGATCGGATCCAGCGCCGAGCAAGGCTCATCCAGCAACAGCACTTCCGGACGAATGGCGATGCCGCGGGCGATGCACAGACGCTGCTGCTGGCCGCCGGAGAGGCTGTAGCCGCTCTGGTGCAGCTTGTCCTTGGTTTCGTTCCACAGCGCCGCCTTGGTCAGCGCCCACTGCACGCGCTCGTCCATATCGGCGCGCGACAGCTTTTCAAACAGGCGAACGCCGAAGGCGATGTTGTCGTAAATCGACATCGGGAACGGCGTCGGCTTTTGGAACACCATGCCGACCTTGGCGCGCAGCAGCGCGATATCCGAGTTGTCGGTCAGGATGTTCTGGCCGTCCAGCAGGATGCCGCCTTCCGCACGCTGTTCCGGGTACAGCTGGTACATCTTGTTGAAGGTGCGCAGCAGGGTGGATTTGCCGCAGCCGGACGGGCCGATAAACGCGGTGACCTTGTTCTTGGCGATATCCAGCGTGATGTTCTTCAGCGCATGGAATTTGCCGTAGTAGAAGTTCAGATCGCGTACCTGAATTTTGCTGCTGGAAGCGTCAGTAACCATACTCATCAAGACTTCTCTCTTTTCATCAGCGCCGCCAAAGCGGCGCTCAAAATTTTATGAATGCTTTTTCTTGGCGAAAATTACGCGCGCCAGGATATTCAGTAACAGTACGCACAGGGTGATCAACAGCACCCCGGCCCAGGCCAGCTGCTGCCATTCGGCGAACGGGCTCATGGCGAATTTGAAGATGGTCACCGGCAGGTTGGCGATCGGCTGCATCAGGTCGGTGCTCCAGAACTGGTTCGACAGCGAGGTGAACAGCAGCGGCGCCGTTTCCCCCGCGATACGCGCAATCGCCAGCAGCACGCCGGTGATGATGCCGGACACCGACGCCTTCAGCGTGATAGCGGAAATCATGCGCCATTTCGGCGTGCCCAGGGCATAGGCGGCCTCGCGCAGCGTATCCGGCACCAGCTTCAGCATGTTCTCGGTGGTGCGAATGACGATCGGCACCTGCAGCAGCGCCAGCGCCACGATGCCGGCCCAACCGGAGAAGTGTTCCATCTTCGCCACCACGATGGTGTAAACGAACAGGCCCACCACGATCGACGGGGCGGAGAGCAGAATGTCGTTGATAAAGCGGATCACTTCCGCCAGCCAGGATTTACGGCCGTATTCCGCCAGGTAGATGCCGGCCATGATGCCCAGCGGCGTACCGAAGAGGGTCGCCCACAGGATCAACAGACCGCTGCCGGCGATGGCGTTGGCCAGGCCGCCGCCCGCGGTATTCGGCGGCGGGGTCATCTCGGTGAACAGCGCCAGCGACATGCCGTCGAAGCCTTTGGTGACGGTGGCGATCAGGATCCAGATCAGCCAGAACAGCCCGAACGCCATGGTCGCCATCGACAGGAACAGCGCGAGGCGGTTTTTCTGCCGGCGCCAGGCCTGCATTTTGCGGCGGCTTTCCGCCAGAACGACTGCGTTTTGCATATCCATCGTCGCCATGTTAACGCCCCTCATTCTTGGCCAGACGCATGATCATCAGTTTCGACAGCGCCAGCACGATAAAGGTGATAACAAACAGAATCAGGCCCAGCTCCATCAACGCGGCGGTGTGCACGCCGGACTCGGCTTCAGCGAATTCGTTGGCCAGCGCCGAGGTGATGCTGTTGCCCGGCATGTACAGCGAAGCGCTGTCGAGCTGGTAGGTGTTGCCGATGATAAAGGTCACCGCCATGGTTTCCCCCAGCGCGCGGCCCAGGCCCAACATCACGCCGCCGATGACGCCGTTTTTGGTGAACGGCAGCACGATGCGCCAGATGACCTCCCAGGTGGTGCAGCCGATACCGTAGGCCGACTCTTTCATCATTACCGGGGTCTGTTCGAACACGTCGCGCATCACCGCAGCAATGTAAGGAATGATCATGATCGCCAGGATCACCCCGGCGGCCAGGATGCCGATGCCGAAGGCCGGGCCGGAGAACAGCTCGCCGACGATTGGAATGCCCGACAGTACTTCGCCCACCGGCGTCTGGAAGTATTCGGCGAACAGCGGGGCGAACACGAACAGGCCCCACATGCCGTAGACGATGCTCGGAATGGCCGCCAGCAGCTCAATGGCGATGCCCAGCGGCCGCTTCAGCCAGTTCGGCGCCAGTTCGGTCAGGAACAGCGCGATGCCGAAGCTCACCGGCACGGCGATGATCAGCGCGATAAGCGAGGTGACCACGGTGCCGTAGATCGGCACCAGCGCGCCGAACTGCTCCGCCGGCGCGTCCCACTCTTTGGTCCACAGGAACGCAAAGCCGAATTTCTGCATGCTTGGCCAGGAGGCGAAGATCAGCGAAACGATGATGCCACCCAGCAACAATAGGGTAATCAGCGCAGCCAGTCTCACCAGCGCGCTGAAAATGATGTCACCGTTTTTGCCCGGTGCTTTGATGGTCGGCTTGTACTCAGCCATAGATTACTCTCTGTTTGAACCCTGGCAGCCCCAATCGGGATCGGAGCCTGAAGAACTGTGTGGGGCGCGGCGAACCCGCGCCCCTGCGTTGTTAGTACAGCGCTTTACCTGAACTGTCTTTTACGTTGGTTTTCCAGGCCGCACGCACCTGCTCAACCACTTCTGCCGGCAGGGTGGCGTAATCCAGCTCGTTAGCTTGTTTTGCACCGGTTTTATACGCCCAGTCGAAGAACTTCAGCACTTCGGCGCCCTGAGCAGGGTTTTTCTGCTCTTTGTGCACCAGGATGAAGGTGGTGGAGGTGATTGGCCACACGTTGTCGCCTTTCTGGTCAGTCAGATCCTGAGCGAAAGTTTTGCTCCAATCCGCGCCTTTGGCGGCGTTGCTGAAGCTCTCTTCGGTCGGGCTGACCGGTTTGCCGTCGGCGGACACCAGCTTGGTGTAAGCCAGGTTGTTCTGCTTGGCGTAAGCGTATTCTACGTAGCCGATAGAGCCTGGCAGGCGCTGAACGAAGGCGGCGATGCCGTCGTTGCCTTTACCGCCCAGACCGGTCGGCCAGTTAACGGTAGAACCGGCGCCAATCTTTTCTTTCCACTGCGCATTGGCCTTGGACAGGTAGCTGGTGAACACGAACGAGGTGCCGGAACCGTCGGCGCGGCGCACTACGGCGATGTTCTGGTCAGGCAGTTTCACGCCTGGGTTCAGCTTGGTGATAGCCGGATCGTTCCACTTTTTGACGTTGCCCAGGTAGATATCGCCCAGGGTTTTGCCGTCCAGCGTCAGTTCGCCGGATTTGATGCCCGGGATATTCACCGCCAGCACCACGCCGCCAATCACGGTCGGGAACTGGAACAGGCCGTCGGCCGCCAGCTTGTCGTCAGACAGCGGGGCGTCGGAGGCACCAAAGTCAACGGTGTTGGCCACGATTTGCTTCACGCCGCCAGAGGAGCCGATGCCCTGATAGTTAACTTTGTTGCCGGTTTCTTTCTGATAAGAATCTGCCCACTTGGCGTAAACCGGAGCGGGGAATGTCGCACCTGCACCGGTCAGGCTGGCAGCAGCGAACGCGGACACGGCGGTCAGGGAGAAGGTCGCTGCCACAATACTGGCGACGGTGGTACGCATCAGTTTCATAATCCCTCCTAATGGGATACTTAAAATCGACTTCGAGTCGTTTTAATCAGAGTAAGTATTGCTGCAGGAGGGAAAATAGGACAGTTTGGTGACAGAAAAATGTACGCAATATGACAGTTATATTACAGCGTATTTGATAGGTATTTGTTTTTATGTAAATCAGAAGGTTAGCCGTGAAACAGCACATTTCCCAAGCAATAAAAAACCGGCTTGGCGCGGCCTATCCGCTTGAATATGACAACGTTTATCACCGAAACGGCAGCGCTGTCATCTTTAAGGTCACTCATGAAAAAAGCCGGCGCTAAGGCCGGCTTTTGCAGTTTACCTGTGACAAATTACTCTACGGTGACAGACTTCGCCAGGTTGCGCGGCTGGTCAACGTCGGTGCCCTTGATCAGCGCCACGTGGTAAGACAGCAGCTGCAACGGCACGGTGTAGAAGATCGGCGCGACGATTTCCTCGACGTGCGGCAGAGGAATGAGGGTCATGCCTTCGCTGCTGACGAAGCCGGCGTCCTGATCGGCGAACACGTACAGCTGGCCGCCGCGCGCGCGCACTTCTTCAATGTTGGACTTCAGCTTTTCCAGCAGTTCGTTGTTTGGCGCCACCACGATCACCGGCATATCGGCGTCGATCAGCGCCAGCGGGCCGTGTTTCAACTCACCCGCCGCATAAGCTTCAGCGTGAATATAGGAGATCTCTTTCAGCTTCAGCGCCCCTTCCATGGCGATCGGATACTGATCGCCGCGGCCGAGGAACAGCGCATGGTGCTTGTCGGAGAAGCCTTCCGCCAGCGCTTCGATCTCTTTATCCATCGACAGCATCTGCTCGATACGCGCCGGCAGCGCCTGCAGACCATGCACGATCTCGTGCTCCACGCTTTCCGCCATGCCTTTCAGACGGCCCAGGCGCGCCACCAGCATCAACAGCACGGTGAGCTGCGTGGTGAAGGCTTTGGTCGAGGCTACGCCGATTTCCGTACCCGCTTTGGTCATCAGCGCCAGATCGGATTCGCGCACCAGCGAAGAGCCGGCAACGTTACAAACGGCCAGCGAACCGAGATAACCCAGCTCTTTGGACAGGCGCAGCGCCGCCAGGGTGTCGGCGGTTTCGCCGGACTGTGACAGAGTGATGATCAGGCTGCCCGGACGCACCGCCGATTTGCGGTAACGGAATTCGGACGCGATCTCGACATCGCACGGCACGCCAGCCAGCGCTTCGAACCAGTAACGCGCCACCATACCGGAGTGGTAAGACGTCCCACAGGCGATAATCTGCACGTGCTGCACCTTGGCGAGCAACTCGTCGGCGTGCGGCCCCAGCTCACTCAGGTTGATTTGGCCATGACTGAAACGCCCTTCCAGGGTGTTTTTCAGCGCCAGCGGCTGTTCGTAAATCTCTTTTTGCATGTAGTGGCGATAAGCGCCCTTGTCGCCGGCGTCATACTGCACCTGGGATTCGATCTCAGGACGCTCGATGGCGTTGCCCTGTTTGTCGAAGATGTTGACGGTGCGGCGAGTCACTTCCACCACGTCGCCCTCTTCCAGGAAGATGAAGCGGCGGGTGACCGGCAGCAGCGCCAGCTGATCGGAAGCGATGAAGTTTTCCCCGACGCCGCGGCCGATAACCAGCGGGCTGCCGGAACGCGCCGCGACCAGCACGCTCGGATCGCGGCTGTCCATCACCACGGTGCCATAAGCGCCGCGCAGCTGCGGGATCACGCGCTGAACCACTTCCAGCAGCGTACCGCCTTGCAGTTGTTCCCAGTGCACCAGGTGCGCAATCACTTCGGTGTCGGTTTCAGAGCTGAAACGGTAACCGCGTTCAATCAGCAGTTCGCGCAGCGGCTCGTGGTTTTCGATGATGCCGTTATGCACCACGGTAATGTAGTCGGAAACATGCGGGTGCGCGTTCGCTTCGGTCGGTTCACCGTGCGTAGCCCAACGGGTGTGAGCGATGCCGGTACCGCCGTGCAGATCGGTTTGTTCCGCCGCTTCGGCCAGCTTTTGTACCTTGCCAACGCGACGCAGGCGACTGACGTTGCCTTTTTCATCGACCACCGCCAGACCAGCGGAGTCATAACCGCGATACTCGAGACGACGTAAACCTTCCAACAGGATTTCTGCGATATCACGTTGCGCTACTGCGCCTACAATTCCACACATCAGTTATATTCCTAATGAACGCCCTTCATGGGCGCTTTCGATGCCTTGACCTGATTTTTGCCGGTTTTTACCGTGCGTCCCCCGAGCCTGTAGATGGTGGGGGTTATTATGTTTTGTATTGGGCTCTGAACGGAGCCCAACGCAAAACACACTATGGCTTCTTCTTCACCGGACGTTGCCAACCCTGAATGTGCACCTGCTTGACGCGGCTCAGCACCAGTTCGTTCTCGGCGATATCGCGCGTCACCGTGGTGCCGGCGGCGATGGTGGATCCTTTGCCGACCGACACCGGCGCCACCAGCTGAGTATCGGAACCGACGAACACGCCATCGCCGATCAGCGTTTTGTGCTTGTTGGCGCCATCGTAGTTACAGGTGATGGTGCCGGCGCCGATATTCACGTCATCACCGATTTCGGCATCGCCCAGGTAGCTGAGGTGGCCGGCCTTGGAGCCTTTGCCCAGACGCGCCTTTTTCATTTCCACGAAGTTGCCGACGTGAGCCCCTGCCGCCAGCTCCGCGCCTGGGCGCAGGCGGGCGAACGGCCCCACCGTGCAGTCTGCTTCCAGCACGCTGTCTTCCAGCACGCTGTAAGGGCTGATCTCGCAGTTATCGCCAATCACGCAGTTTTTCAGCACGCAGCCGGCGCCGACTTTCACCCGGTCGCCCAGCTTGACGTGACCTTCGATAATCACATTCGCATCAATAGTGATGTCACGGCCGTGAACAAGTTCCCCGCGCAGATCGAAACGCGCCGGATCCAACAACATCACGCCGGCCAACAGCAGCTTTTCAGACTGTTCCGACTGGAATACGCGCTCCAGAGTCGCCAGCTGCAGACGGTTGTTCACGCCTTCCACTTCACTTAAACGCGACGGGTGCACGGCTTCGATTTTCTTGCCGTCGGCATGGGCCAACGCAATGATATCGGTGATGTAAAACTCGCCCTGTGCGTTGTCGTTATTCAACATTCCCAGCCAGCGCTTCAGATCGCGCCCGTTCGCCACCAGGATGCCGGTATTGATCTCGTTGATCTGGCGCTGTGCCTCACTGGCGTCCTTGTGTTCGACGATGCCCACCACGTTGCCCTGCTCACGCACGATGCGGCCGTAACCGCTCGGATCGTCCAGCTTGACCGTCAGCAGGCCGATGCCGCCCTGCGGCTTGGCCGCCAGCAGGCGTTGCAGCGTATCCACGGAGATTAACGGCACATCGCCGTACAGCATCAGCACGTCTTCATCGTCGGCAAAGTGCGGCGCGGCCTGCTGCATCGCATGGCCGGTACCCAGTTGCTCGGCCTGCAGCACCCAGTTCAGCGCGCCTTCGGTCAACGTGCTTTTCAACAGATCGCCGCCGTGGCCGTATACCAGATGAACCTGTTGCGCGCCCAGTTTCATCGCGGCATCAATGACGTGTTGCACCATCGGCTTGCCGGCCAACGGATGTAAGACCTTGGGAAGATCGGAATACATGCGTGTTCCCTTGCCCGCGGCGAGGATGACCACGCTCATTGCGCTGTTCGACATAAGCAACCTGATAACTCCATTTTGATAGACGAAAGTAAAACCGTTTAGCGGCGATATTACTACATATTTCTCTGCACGAACCCGGCGCAGGCCGCGTGGGCCTTGGTCTGCCGCTATCACGGCTAATTCGGCGTCGGGACGAAAAAACTGTCGGCGATCGGCGACGTTTATTTCCCGATATCAGCGGTTATACACCACACCGCCCGCCGGGCTGAAATGCTTATTTTAAAGTAAAAAAAAAGCGACCCTATAGGCCGCTTTCTTAAAGTTGGGTGCCGGGCACCCAAACATTACATCGCTTTTCTGGTGAGCTCGATAACGCGCAGTTTTGCGATCGCTTTCGCCAGTTCAGCGGATGCCTGAGCATAGTCGACATCGCCATGAGAGCTGCGAATGTGTTCTTCAGCTTTACGCTTAGCTTCCAACGCTCTCGCTTCGTCGAGGTCAGTACCACGGATAGCAGTGTCCGCCAGCACGGTAACCACGCTCGGCTGCACCTCGAGGATGCCGCCGGACAGGTAGATGAACTCTTCTTCACCGTGCTGCTTAACAATACGCACCATGCCAGGCTTGATGGCAGTCAGCAGCGGCGCATGGCCAGGGAAGATCCCCAGTTCACCTTCGCTGCCTGTCACCTGGATCTTCTGCACCAGGCCGGAAAACATCTGTTTTTCCGCGCTGACTACATCCAGATGGTAAGTCATAGCCATATCACCCTCCTCTCAAGGCGTTACAGTTTCTTGGCTTTTTCCACTGCTTCTTCAATGGTGCCAACCATGTAGAACGCCTGCTCCGGCAGGTGGTCATAGTCGCCGTCCATAATGCCTTTGAAACCACGGATGGTGTCTTTCAGCGATACGAACTTGCCCGGAGAACCGGTGAAGACTTCTGCCACGAAGAACGGCTGAGACAGGAAACGTTGGATCTTACGCGCACGGGATACGACCAGTTTGTCTTCTTCAGACAGCTCGTCCATACCCAGGATCGCGATGATATCTTTAAGTTCCTGGTAGCGTTGCAGAATGGACTGCACGCCACGCGCTACGTCGTAGTGCTCCTGGCCAACAACCAGCGGATCCAGCTGACGGCTGGTGGAATCCAGCGGGTCAACGGCCGGGTAGATACCCAGAGAAGCGATGTTACGGCTCAGTACCACGGTTGCGTCCAAGTGCGCAAAGGTGGTGGCTGGTGACGGGTCAGTCAAGTCATCCGCAGGAACGTAAACGGCCTGTACGGAAGTGATGGAACCGGTCTTGGTCGAGGTGATACGTTCTTGCAGAACGCCCATCTCTTCCGCCAGCGTTGGCTGATAACCTACCGCGGATGGCATACGGCCCAGAAGTGCGGACACTTCGGTACCGGCCAGGGTGTAACGGTAGATGTTGTCAACGAACAGCAGAACGTCACGGCCTTCGTCACGGAATTTCTCCGCCATGGTCAGACCGGTCAGCGCAACGCGCAGACGGTTACCTGGTGGCTCGTTCATCTGGCCGTAAACCAGAGATACTTTGTCCAGAACGTTGGAGTCGGTCATTTCGTGGTAGAAGTCGTTACCCTCACGAGTACGCTCGCCCACGCCCGCGAACACGGAATAACCGGAGTGCTCGATCGCGATGTTACGGATCAGCTCCATCATGTTTACGGTTTTACCTACGCCCGCACCGCCGAACAGACCGACTTTACCGCCCTTGGCGAATGGACAAATCAGGTCCATTACCTTGATACCGGTTTCCAGCAGTTCCTGGGAGCTGGACAGCTCTTCGTAGCTTGGCGCCGCGCGGTGAATCGCCCAACGCTCTTCTTCGCCGATGTCGCCTTTCATGTCGATGGGTTGACCCAATACGTTCATGATACGGCCCAGGGTAGCTTTACCCACCGGCACTTCAATCGGGTGGTCCAGGTTGTTCACTTTCAGACCGCGACGCAGACCGTCGGAGGTCCCCATTGCGATACAGCGAACCACGCCACCGCCCAGCTGTTGCTGAACTTCCAACACCAGTTTTTCGGTGCCGTTTTCTACCTCAAGGGCGTCGTACACTTTTGGTACGGCATCCTGAGGGAACTCGACGTCCACCACGGCGCCGATTACCTGGATAATCTTTCCAGTAGCCATCTTGAATCCTCTACGTAATTCGTAAACCTAGCTTAAACCGCGGAGGCTCCCGAAACGATCTCGGTGAGTTCCTGAGTGATGCTGGCCTGACGCGCCTTGTTGTATACCAACTGCAGCTCTTTGATCAGGCTACCGCCGTTATCGGTTGCGGCTTTCATCGCGACCATTCGTGCGGCCTGCTCGCTGGCCAGGTTTTCCACGACGCCCTGATAAACCTGCGACTCCACATAGCGGCGCAGCAAGGTATCAAGCAGCACTTTTGGATCCGGTTCATACAGGTAATCCCAAGGCGTTTTCTTCAGCTCTTCGTCATCGGCTGGCGGTAACGGCAGCAGCTGAAGCACCTGCGGCTCTTGGGACATCGTATTAACAAATTTGTTGCTGACAATGTACAGCTTGTCCAAACGACCTTCGTCGTAGGCCTGCAACATCACTTTCACCGGCCCGATCAGATCCGACAGGGAAGGTTTATCCCCCATGCCGGTCACCTGGGCAACCACGTTGCCGCCCACGGAACCAAAGAAAGAGGCCGCTTTAGAGCCAATCAGCGCCAAATCGGTTTCGACGCCTTTTTCGGACCAGGCTTTCATCTCCGCCAGCAGCTTTTTGAACAGGTTGATGTTCAAGCCGCCGCAGAGACCACGGTCAGTAGACACCACCAGATACCCGACGCGCTTAACGTCACGCTCATCCAGGTACGGGTGCTTGTACTCCAGATTCCCTAACGCAAGGTGACCAATCACTTTGCGCATGGTCTCTGCATAAGGACGGCTGGCCGCCATGCGATCCTGCGATTTACGCATTTTGGAGGCGGCGACCATTTCCATCGCTTTAGTGATCTTTTGCGTGTTTTGCACGCTAGCGATCTTACTACGTATCTCTTTTGCGCCGGCCATCTCTGCTTCTCCTCAGTGCCAGACGGCCTGCTGTCTTTCAACAGCAGGACCGTTCGGCGTTACCAGGACTGGGTTTTCTTGAAGGTCTCGAGGATGTCTTTCAACTTGCCCTCGATCTCATCATTGAAGTTGCCAGTTTGGTTGATGTGGTTCAGCAGTTCGGCGTGCTCGCGGTCCGCATAGGCTACCAGCGCGGCTTCGAAGCTCACCACTTTGGCGACTTCGACGTCGTTCAGGTAACCGCGTTCTGCGGCAAACAGCACCAGAGACTGTTGTGCAACCGACATCGGCGCATACTGTTTCTGTTTCAGCAGCTCGGTCACTTTCTGACCGTGGCTCAGCTGTTTGCGGGTCGCGTCGTCCAGATCGGATGCGAACTGGGAGAACGCAGCCAGTTCACGATACTGCGCCAGCGCGGTACGGATACCACCGGACAGTTTCTTCATGATCTTGGTCTGCGCGGCGCCACCAACACGGGATACGGAGATACCCGGGTTAACTGCCGGACGAATACCGGAGTTGAACAGGTTGGATTCCAGGAAGATCTGACCATCGGTAATCGAGATTACGTTGGTCGGAACGAACGCGGAAACGTCACCCGCCTGGGTTTCAATGATCGGCAGAGCGGTCAGTGAACCGGTTTGGCCTTTAACTTCACCTTTGGTGAAGGCTTCAACGTATTCGGCGTTGACGCGCGCTGCGCGCTCCAGCAAGCGGGAGTGCAGGTAGAATACGTCGCCTGGGTAAGCTTCACGACCTGGCGGACGACGAAGCAGCAGGGAAATCTGGCGGTAAGCAACGGCCTGTTTGGACAGGTCATCGTACACGATCAGCGCATCTTCACCGCGGTCACGGAAGTATTCGCCCATTGCGCAACCGGCGTATGGCGCCAGGTATTGCAGTGCAGCAGATTCGGAAGCGGTCGCCACCACCACGATGGTGTTGGCCAGTGCGCCGTGCTCTTCCAGTTTGCGCACCACGTTAGCGATGGTGGACGCTTTCTGGCCGATAGCCACGTAAACGCATTTGATGCCGGAGTCGCGTTGGTTGATGATCGCATCGATCGCCAGCGCGGTTTTACCGGTCTGACGGTCACCGATCACCAGCTCACGCTGGCCACGGCCGATTGGAATCATGGCGTCAACGGATTTGTAGCCAGTTTGAACCGGCTGATCAACGGACTGACGCTCGATAACGCCTGGCGCGATAGCTTCTACCGGAGAGAAGCCGTCGTTCTCAATCGGGCCTTTGCCGTCGATTGGCGCGCCCAGGGTGTTAACTACGCGGCCCAGCAGACCACGACCGACTGGAACTTCCAGGATACGGCCGGTGCATTTAACCTTCATGCCTTCGGCCAGATCCGCGTACGGACCCATGACCACGGCACCGACGGAGTCGCGCTCCAGGTTCAATGCGATTGCGTAACGGTTGCCAGGCAGCGCGATCATTTCGCCCTGCATAACTTCGGCCAGGCCGTGTACGCGAATGATCCCGTCACTGACGGAAACGATAGTACCTTCATTGTGAGCTTCGCTCACTACATTGAACTGAGCAATGCGCTGCTTGATCAGTTCGCTGATTTCGGTGGAATTCAGTTGCATGCTCCAGTCCCCTTAAGACTGCAAGACGTCTGTCAGGCGTTCAAGACGACCGCGAACGCTGCCATCAATCACCATATCGCCGGCGCGAACAACGATGCCGGCCAGTACAGACTTGTCAATTTTGCAATTCAGCTTAACTTTGCGTGACAGACGTTTTTCCATCGCAGCGGCGATTTTCGCCTGCTGTTCGTCGTTCAGCGCGCTCGCAGAGAGCACTTCGACTTCGACGGTGGATTCCAGCGAGGCGCGCAGTTCGATGAACTGCTGCAGCACGGCAGGAAGAACCAGTAAACGTCCATTTTCGGCCATTACACGGATAAAGTTCTGGCCATGTTCGTCGAGCCGATCGCCACAAACCGCAATGAACGTCTTGGACAGCGTTTCTGGCGCAACCGCGCCAGACAGCAGTTCAGAAATCTGTTCATTGCGAGTGACTTCAGCCGCAAACGCCAGCATGTCCTGCCAGCGCTCTACGCTTTGGTGCTCAACGGCAAAGTCAAAAGCTGCTTTGGCGTAGGGGCGAGCTACAGTTACAAATTCAGACATCAGCCCCTCCCTCCTTACAGTTCAGCGACCAGTTTATCAACGATGTCGCTGTTAGCAGCTTCATCCACGGAACGTTCGATGATCTTCTCGGCGCCGGCAATTGCCAGCATCGCGACTTGCTTACGCAACTCTTCACGAGCGCGCTTACGTTCGGCTTCGATCTCAGCCTGAGCCTGCGCCACGATTTTGTTACGTTCCTGCTCGGCTTCGGCTTTCGCTTCATCCATGATCTGAGCTTTGCGTTTGTTCGCTTGCTCGATGATCACCTGAGCTTCTGCTTTGGCAGTTTTCAGCTGGTCGGTCGCATTGGCTTGCGCTAAGTCCAGATCTTTTTTGGCACGCTCTGCAGAAGCGAGGCCGTCAGCGATTTCTTTCTGACGCTTCTCGATGGCAGCCATGATCGGCGGCCATACGTACTTCATGCAGAACCAGACAAACAGAACGAACGCGATGGCCTGGCCGAGGATTGTTGCGTTAAGATTCACAGCACAATGCCTCTTTAAAAGTTAATAGTTTGGTTACGTCGTAGAGGGTTGCTCTACTTACGCGACGGCGAACATCACGTACAGACCCAGACCTACAGCGATCATCGGGATGGCGTCGACCAGACCCATAACGATAAAGAACTGTGTACGCAGCAGAGGAATCAGGTCAGGCTGACGAGCAGCGCCTTCCAAGAATTTACCACCCAGGATGCCGATACCGATCGCAGCACCGATTGCCGCTAAACCCATCATCACAGCGGCAGCCATGTACAGCAGATCCATACTCAGGTTTTCCATGACAGTCTCCAGTTTGTTTCAGTTTAAAAGTGCAAGTGTTTTAAGAAAATCAGTGCTCTTCAGACGCCATCGACAGATAGACGATCGTCAGAACCATGAAAATAAAGGCTTGAAGCGTAATGATCAGGATGTGGAAGATAGCCCAAGGCAAGCTCAGGACCCACTGTGACCACCACGGCAACAGGCCGGCAATCAGGATGAAGATCAACTCACCCGCATACATGTTGCCGAACAGTCGCAGACCCAGTGAAACAGGTTTGGACAGCAGGCTGACACCTTCAAGAATCAGGTTGATAGGAATGAATACAGGGTGGTTGAACGGCTGCATGGTCAACTCTTTAACGAACCCGCCAACGCCTTTCATTTTGATGCTATAGAACAGAATCAGGATAAACACGCCCAGCGCCATCGACAGCGTGACGTTTACATCGGCGGTAGGCACTACGCGCAGCGCAGGCAGGCCGAGGATGTGTTCGCCAACATAAGGCAGGAAGTCGATGGGCAGCAGGTCCATCAAGTTCATCAGGAACACCCAGACGAACACGGTCAGCGCCAGCGGCGCAATCACCTTGCTCTTGCCGTGGTACATGTCGCGCACGCTGCTGTCGACGAAACCGACCACCAGCTCCACGGCGGTTTGCAGTTTACCCGGCACGCCGCTGGTGGCGTTTTTGGCCACTTTGCGGAAGATCACCAGGAAAAGCGCCCCGAGGACGACGGAGAAAAACATCGAGTCGATGTTGATCGACCAGAACCCAGTCCCGACCTGAAGCTGCGTCAGGTGGTGACCGATATACTCCTGTGGAGTCAAGACTTCTCCTGCAGACATGATGCCTCTTACCCTTATTTAGTTAAGTTCGGTAACTGTTAATCACGGCCGGTGCCACTATCTGCACCACTAACACCGCTAAATAGGTCAGGCCAAGCGGTATAAACTCCGCCTTGAACACCCCCAGCGCCACGATCAGCAAAACGATGGTGATCACGACCTTTAGCCCCTCGCCGATGGCGAACGACCAGGCAACCCTACCGGGCGCCGGCGTTTGCGCCTGATGGCGCAAGGCAAACAGCATAAACATTGCACTCGGCAACCAGGCGGCGAGACCGCCTGCCAACGCCGAAGCGCTCCATTCCGGGCTTTTCAGCCAGAAAGCAACGCTGATCAGAACAAAAGTCATTAACTGCAAAAACAGCAGTTTGCGTGCGACTTTCCCGCTGTAAAGGGACACAGACATGACGTTTGTTCTCTCCGTACCCCAGAGGGGGTATGCTGAGTGACGTATACAACTGTTTTTGCTGTCCTGAGTCAAGCAGCAAAAAACGAGCAAATTATACGGGGCATACCAACGAATTCAATCGATAAGTAGCGAAAAGGTGAACAATTATTTAAATTTCCCTATTCCAGCCTATTTTCACAAGAAAACGGTCGGAATAATAGGGCGCATTTAATTGTCTGATTATTCCAGCGTTGCGTTTAGAAACGCGAAGCTGATCACAGTAATGTCCCTTCCTGATTTATAGCCGATGGTCAACCAAACCGTCTTTAGCAATTTGAGCGATCAAAAAATTATATAAATCAAAACATTACTAGTTAACTGTTCAAAAACAATCCGTATACCCGATGAAAACCTTTTATTGACAAGCAGCGGGGCAATATTCCAACAGCCAATTAACATTAGCAGCAAACGCCAATCTTTCGCACATGATTGCTAACGTGACTATTTCTAAATGCAATTACTCTATTGTCGCTAATTAGCCGCGTTTTTTGTGTTAATAGAAAGTAAATTAACTAAAAAAAGCGACCAACTAATTAGCCTGCTTATCTTTCTGCTGGGTACGACCTTTAATTCACGCTTGTTTGATCAAAAGCAAACTCAGTTTGCCTTAAGAATCACCAGATGACGTTCGCCTTCCAGTTCAGGCACCTGCAGCCGCACGATAGACTCCAGGCTAACGCCAGCCGGCAGCTGCGTCAGTTCTTCATCCGGGCGCACGCCTTTCAACGCGTAAAAACGCCCCTGCCCTTTCGCCGGCAGGTGATGGCACCAGGACAGCATATCCTGCAGCGAAGCGAATGCCCGGCTGATCACGCCATCGAACGGTGGCTCGGCCGGAAACGCTTCGACGCGGCTCTGCACCGGCTCGATATTGTTCAGGCCCAGCTCATGCTGCACCTGGCGCAGGAAACGCACGCGCTTGCCCAGGCTGTCGAGCAGCGTGAAATGCGCGTCCGGGCGCACAATCGCCAGCGGAATGCCCGGCAAGCCGGGGCCGGTGCCGACATCGATAAAACGCGAGCCCTGCAGATGCGGATTGACCACAATACTGTCGAGGATGTGGCGCACCAGCATTTGCTGCGGATCGCGCACCGACGTGAGGTTATAAGCCTTGTTCCACTTATCCAGCATGCCGACATAGCCCAGCAGCTGCTGTTTCTGCTGATCGGGCAGCTCAATGCCTGCTGCCGCGAGCAGCGAGTCTAATTTTTTTTGCACAACGGATCCTCTGGCAGGCGCTGAACGACCAGCGGATGGTTAGCTGGCGCAATGAGGCGACTATGATAATTCAGGGCGCAAGTGATGTCAGCGGCCGTTTGGCTACGGGTTGAGCAAACGGCCGCCTGGATGCGGGATTTATGCGCTGCGGCGCAGCAGTCCCTGCTTTTTCAGCCAGATCAGCAAAATCGAGATCGCCGCCGGTGTAATGCCGGAGATGCGCGAAGCCTGGCCGATGGAGTTCGGTTTGTGATCGTTCAGCTTGGCGATCACTTCGTTCGACAGTCCCGAAACCTGACGGTAGTCAAGATCCAGCGGCAGCACGGTGTTCTCGTTGCGCTGCTGTTTTTCGATCTCTTCCTGCTGGCGAGCGATATAGCCTTCGTATTTGACCTGGATCTCGACCTGCTCGGCGGCTTGTACGTCGTCCAACGGCGGCGCGAAGGCGTCGATGCCGGTCAACTGCGCGTAATCCATCTCAGGACGGCGCAGCAACTCTTCGCCGTTCGCTTCACGCGACAGCGGCGCTTTCAGCAACGCATTGACCTGTTCGACGTTCTCGGCATGCGGGTGCATCCAGATGTCGCGCAGGCGCTGACGTTCACGTTCGATCCGCTCCAGCTTTTCGCTGTAGCGCGCCCAGCGCACGTCGTCCACCAGACCGAGTTCACGGCCTTTTTCCGTCAGGCGGAGATCGGCGTTGTCTTCGCGCAGCATCAGACGATACTCGGCGCGTGAGGTAAACATGCGGTACGGTTCTTTGGTGCCGAGGGTGCTGAGGTCGTCCACCAGCACGCCGAGGTAGGCCTGATCGCGACGTGGCGCCCAGCCCTCTTGTTCATCGGCGAAGCGGCCGGCGTTCAGGCCGGCCAGCAGGCCCTGTGCGGCGGCTTCTTCATAGCCGGTGGTGCCGTTGATCTGGCCGGCGAAGAACAGGCCCTGAATAAATTTACTTTCCAGCGTCGGTTTCAGATCGCGTGGATCGAAGAAATCGTACTCGATGGCATAACCAGGGCGAATAATACGCGCGTTCTGCATCCCTTCCATTGAACGGACGATCTGCATCTGCACGTCGAACGGCAGGCTGGTGGAGATCCCGTTAGGGTAAATCTCGTTGCTGGTCAGGCCTTCCGGCTCAAGGAAGATCTGGTGCGCGTTGCGATCGGCAAAACGCATGACCTTGTCTTCGATCGACGGACAGTAACGTGGGCCGATCCCTTCGATGATCCCGGCATACATCGGGCTGCGATCGAGGTTATTGCGGATCACGTCATGGGTTTTTTCATTGGTGTGGGTGATGTAGCACGCCATTTGTTCCGGGTGCTGGCTGGCATCGCCCAGGAACGAGAATACCGGCACCGGCGTATCGCCGTGTTGCGGCGCCAATACGCTGAAATCGATAGTGCGGGCGTCGATGCGCGGCGGCGTACCGGTTTTCAAGCGGTTAACGCGCAGCGGCAGTTCACGCAAACGCTGTGACAGCGAGATCGAAGGAGGATCCCCGGCGCGGCCGCCGCTGTAATTCTCCAGACCGATATGGATCTTGCCGTCCAGGAAGGTGCCTACGGTCAATACCACCGCCTTGGCGCGGAATTTCAGACCCATTTGGGTGACGGCGCCCACGACGCGATCGTTTTCGACGATCAGATCCTCAACCGGCTGTTGGAAGATCATCAGGTTGGGCTGGTTCTCCAACGCGGTACGGATCGCCTGCCGATACAGGACGCGATCCGCCTGAGCGCGAGTGGCGCGAACAGCAGGGCCTTTGCTGGCGTTTAGTATCCTAAACTGGATGCCGGCATGGTCGATCGCTGTTGCCATCAGGCCGCCGAGCGCATCAATTTCCTTAACCAGATGCCCTTTACCAATACCGCCAATCGCCGGGTTACAGGACATCTGTCCCAGCGTATCGATATTGTGTGTCAATAATAAAGTCTGACGTCCCATGCGCGCCGCGGCCATGGCGGCCTCGGTACCTGCATGGCCACCACCGATGATGATGACGTCAAATTGATCTGGATAAAACATGGAACTGCACCTCGCCGTATTGCGAACGATCGTATTTGCCCTGGGGTCGGGGATTCTACTCAAGTTTAGACGATCGACCAAGTGGTCAGGATCGTCGGTAATTAAAAGAAGATCTTTTTTATTTAAAGATCTCTTTATTAGATCTCTTATTAGGATCGCGATCCTCTGTGGATAAGTGACTATTCACGATGAAGATCAGCAGATTAAGGAGGATCGTTTGCTGTGAATGATCGGTGATCCCGACGCAGATAAGCTGGGATCTAAAAGGCTTGTTATGCACAGGACAAAAAGCGCTCTACGGTTGTTATTGGGATAACTACGGCTTTTACCCTGCTTTTAAGCTTAGTTATCCACAATCGTTCGCGCGATCTTTAGACGAATTAGAGTAAATTAATCCAGTTTTTTACCCATTCCTCGGCCGGATCCTCGGGAATTTCATGCTCGGTCACGTCGATCTCGAGACGATCGCCGATCCTTTTAGCGCCTCTGGCGATCAACAGATCGTCGATCTGTTTGATCGCACCGCAGAAGGTGTCGTATTCCGAACTGCCCAAACCGACGGCGCCGAACTGTACCTCGGAAAGATCCGGCTGCTGCTCAGCGATCTGTTCCAACAGCGGTTGAAGGTTATCTGGCAGTTCGCCGGCGCCGTGCGTGGAAGAGACCACCAGCCAGCGGCCGGTCAACGGCAGTTCATCCAGTTCAGGGCCGTGCAGCATCTCGGTAGAGAAACCCGCGTCTTCCAGCTTTTCAGCCAAATGTTCAGCCACGTATTCGGCGCTGCCAAGCGTACTGCCACTGATCAGAGTAATGTCTGCCATGAACCAACGATCCCAACCTTCTCACTCAAAGTGGCTGCATTGTACGCTGTGAATCGGCTGGGATCTACCTGTGGATAATGTGGGTATGCAATTTGGCGGGTTACGGCACGATGGTGCGCATAATGGGGTTCTGCAGTGAGATCAGCGTTTCGGTGGACTGGATCTCGTCGATGGTCTGGATCTTGTTGATAAGTACCTGTTGCAACGCGTCGATCGATCGGCACATTACCTTAATAAAGACGCTGTAGTGGCCGGTGGTGTAATAGGCTTCCACCACTTCTTCCAGGCTTTCCAGCTTCTTCAGCGCCGAAGGGTAATCCTTGGCGCTCTTTAATATGATGCCGATAAAGCAGCACACGTCGTAGCCCAGCTGTTTGGGGCTGACGTCGATGCGTGCGCCGGTGATGATCCCGGCCTGCTTCATCTTCTCCACCCGCACATGAATGGTGCCGGGGCTGACGGCGAAGTTTTTCGCCAGTTCGGCGTACGGTGTGCGCGCATTGTCCATCAGGGCGTTGAGAATGCCGCGATCGAGATTATCGATCTGATAAATTTCCGCCATTTAATCCCCCATTAATTAACGATTGTTGAATTCTGTCCGGGTAAAAATGAACGATTAAAAGTGAAAAGGCAATATTGATTAATGGATATTGAATTGTCGTGTCATTTTGTTGCTTAATCGATGGCAACAGAGACAGGTTTACAAGAGATACGGCAATGAAAAAACAGTTTATCCAAAAACAACAACAAATCAGCCAGGTCAAAGCCTTCTTCTCCCGCCAGCTGGAGCAACAGCTCGGTCTGATCGAAGTGCAGGCCCCGATCCTTAGCCGCCTGGGCGACGGCACGCAGGATAACCTTTCCGGCAGCGAGAAAGCGGTGCAGGTCAAAGTCAAAACCTTGCCGGACGCCACCTTCGAAGTGGTGCATTCGCTGGCGAAATGGAAACGCAAAACCCTGGGCAGCTACGATTTCGGTGCCGGCGAAGGCCTGTATACCCATATGAAGGCGCTGCGCCCGGATGAAGACCGCCTGACGCCTATCCACTCGGTGTACGTCGATCAGTGGGACTGGGAACGGGTGATGGGCGACGGTGAGCGTAGCCTGGACTACCTGAAAAACACCGTGCGCAGTATTTACGCTGCGATCAAGGCGACGGAGGCGGAAGTCAGCCGCGAGCATGGCCTGACCCCGTTCCTGCCGGAACAAATCCACTTCGTGCACAGCGAAACCCTGCTGCAGCGCTACCCTGATCTGGACGCCAAGGGGCGCGAGCGGGCGATTGCCAAAGAATTGGGCGCAGTGTTCCTGATTGGCATCGGCGGCAAGCTGTCACACGGTAAATCGCACGATGTGCGGGCGCCGGATTATGATGACTGGACCACGCCGACGGCGGATGGCCTGGCGGGCCTGAACGGCGATATCGTGGTGTGGAACCCGGTGCTGCAGGACGCTTTCGAGCTGTCCTCCATGGGGATCCGCGTTGACGCCGCCGCGCTGAAACACCAGTTGGCGCTGACCGGCGATGAAGAGCGCATGAAGCTGGAATGGCACCAGTCCTTACTGCGCGGCGATATGCCGCAGACCATCGGCGGCGGCATCGGTCAGTCGCGTCTGGTGATGTTGTTGCTGCAACTGTCGCATATCGGCCAGGTGCAATGCGGCGTGTGGTCGCCGGAAGTGCGCGGCGCGGTTGAAGGTCTGCTCTAATCCCGCCTAGCGCCGCCAGCGGCGCATCAAACGGCTTTTCAGCCCGGTATCAAAGCGCCAGATATGATCGAAGATGCGCATGATGCCGGGTTTGCCGTAGGCGGACATCGCCACCGCGTGGAAACGTTGCTGGTGGCTTTGCTGCTGCTGTTTCACCTTCTTTATTACCTCCTCCGGCAACCGCTGGGCAATAAAATCGGAAATGATCACCGCATCGGCGTCGAACCAGCCGCTCTCCGCCATTTTGGTGACGGTGGCGTTCAGGCAGGCCGCCAGATCGGTGCCGCCACGAAACTGCTGGCCGAGAAAGCGCACTGCCTGCTCGATGCCGCTGGCGGCGGTGAGTTCGTAATGCACGATCTGGTTGGCGAACAGCATGATATAGCAGCGGCGGTTGTCCGCCAGCGCAATGCGCAGCAGCGCCAGACAGAACGCCTTGGCGCACTGTTCGTTGAAACCGCCCATCGATCCGGAGGTGTCCACGCAGACGATAAACGGCCCGCGCGGCTGTTGATCCTGCTGCTGGTGAGTGACCTGGCGGATCAGGAGCTGTTCCTGCCAGACGTCGCCCTGCAGACGGTAGCTCAGCAGCCGCTTTTCCAACAGGCGGCGATAAAACTCGAATTCCAGCTCTTCAATCCCCAGCGTCGCCAGCTCCGGCGGCAGCAGGCGCAGGATGTCGTCGCTCTGATGAATGCCGCTCACTTCTTCCGGCAGCGTGGCCGGCACCTGCACCATGACCCTGAACGGCTCCGGCTGCGCGTCCTGTTGCTGCACCGCCTTGGCCTGATAGCTGCGGCCCAGCTGTTGCGCCAGCTTTTTCAGCTCCGGCTGCTGCTGCAAAAAGTTGCCGTACTCCACCAGCCGCTGATAATCGCCACGCTGCAGCTGGCCTTTGCTCATGTCCCACAGCCTGCCGGCGGCGGTGTCGTTTTCCGACAGCAGCGGTTCCAGCGCGCCGCTCAGCGCCAACCGCTCCTGCAGTTCCGCCATCAGCTGCTCGCGCTCTTGTTCCAGCAGTTGGTGGTGCAGCATGGTGGCCTGCAGCGTCAGGCTGATGCGCCAGCGCTGCAGAAACAGCGTTTGAAAGCTGTCGTCCAGCGGATGATTGGGCAGATCGGCGGCGTCCACCAGCGCGCGCGCCTGTTCATAAAACGGTGAGACCAGCTGGCGCAGCAGCTCCATGGTGTCGTTGAGGTTGTGATAGAACTGGGTGTTGTTCTCCAGCTGACACTGCTGGTAGCGATAGAATTCCTGCGCCAGCGCCGGCGGCACCATCGCCTCCTGCAGACGCTCCTTGAGCTGCAGCTTCCAACGCGGCAGATCGCGATCCAGCGCCCGGCGAAGGGCCGGAAACTTTTTAAAGAATACCGACAGCTGCGGCGCCGCCAGCATGCCGACGATCATCTCCTCGATCATCTCGCCTTCGGTGATCGCCAGCAGCAGATCGAGCGTCTCCAGACTGAGCATGGTTACTGGCCGCGCATTTGCTGCAGTTGTTGTTTAACCTGTTCCGCGACCTGCAGCAGACTGGCTTCGATCTTGGCCAGACCGGCGGCGGGGGTGAACAGACAGGGCTGATGTTGGCTGAAGGCGCGGCGCTGCTCCGCCAGGCGCTGGGCCAATGCGTCCATTTCATCCAGCAGCGCCTGCGGCGTGGCGGTGGCCTGTTTGCCCGGCAGCGCCAGCAACGACGGCTGGCGGCTGACGTCCAACACCGTGAGGTGCAGTTGGTCATCCACTTCCAGGTCGATCGGCTGCGCAAAGCCGATGCCGTTCAGCTTGGCGCGCACGTCGCCGCCTTTTTGCAGCCAGTTGTCCAGCGCGCTGCTTTCGATGCTCAGATGGTTGACCTGAATGTCATGCAGCTGCAGCGGCTTTTGCAACAGCAGAGTGAGGGTGCCGCCGGCGAACGGCGTGGCCGGCGCGTATTGCGGTTTGCGGCTGAACATCCCGCCTTTTTTCACCAGGCTGATGGCCTGCCGGTCGCTTTGTTGCTGCTGGTCCTGCAGCCAGCGGGTGTGGATCTGTTGCAACTGGATCAGCATCGACTGCTGCTGATAGGCCGACTCGGTCAGCAGCTGATCGATCTGCTGTTGCAGCAGCTTCAGCGAGGTGAGATCGTGCCACAGGCAGTCTTTCAACAGCATCAGATCGAGCGGGGCGATGGCGTCGCGCCCGCTGAAGAAGGCGCTGGCTTGCAGCAGGCGCAGGGCTTTTTTCCAGCGCCGATCGGAGACGTATGGCGCCTGCTCCAGCGCGTCCAGCCGCTGGCGCAGCTGGAAAATCAGCTCAAAACAGGTTTCCGGCAGCGCGACTTTGTCGATCTGCGGTTGCCACTGCAGAAACTCTTCGTCGCTGATGCTCAGCGCCGCCGGCACCGGGTTTTGGCTTTCGCTCTGGCGGTTGACCAGCAGCGAGCGGAAATTCTGTTTATCCTGCACCTTGTCCAGCCACAGGCGGATCAGCATGCGGTCATATAAGGCTTCGAGGCTGTTGTCCGCTTCGGGCAGTTCGTTGGAGGCGGTGACCAGCAGGCGCAGCGGGATCGGTTCTTCGCTGTTGCCGTTGCGAAAGCGGCGTTCGTTGATCGCCGTCAGCAGGGTGTTGAGGATCGCCGGGCCGGCCTTCCAGATCTCGTCCAGAAACACGATCTCCGCTTCCGGCAGATAGCCGGCGGTCAGACGCTGATAGCGCCCCTCATCTTTCAGCGCCTGGATAGAGAGCGGGCCGAAGACCTCTTCCGGCGTGGAAAAACGCGTCATCAGGTATTCAAAGGAGCGGGCGTTGCGGAAGGCAAACTTCAGCCGGCGCGCGATCAGGCTCTTGGCTATGCCGGGCGGGCCGAGCAGGAATACGCTTTCGCCGCTCAGCGCCGCCAGCAGGCACAGACGGATTGCCTCTTGCCGCTCATAAAGACCGCTCTCCAGCGCGCTGCTGAGGCGGGAAATTCGTTCTGCCAGAAGGGATGATGGCGTCATATAATTGTCGCATTGTCCGAGAGTTAGCCAATCTTGGTCGATAATCCGATGATAAACCACCATTATTTTTAGTGGTATAGCCCGTTGATTAGTAATATTTTTCTACGTTAAGCCGGATATTCGGTTCACATTTTGTTTATTTTTCGGCTCTGATATAAGGGTAGGCAAGCGGTATAAATGGTGCATACTGTGCGGCTTTCTGGTGGGCGTGACGGATCTTTGAGCCTGTATTTTGCCTGATGCGGATGCATCGCTAACGGATGTTCTGATAAAGAAACGAATTATGAGCGCAGAGCATAAGCAGTCCTTATCGGCGGTAACCCTGGCTGCCATCGGCGTGGTCTACGGTGATATCGGCACCAGCCCTCTCTATACGCTGAGAGAGTGTTTCTCCGGCCATTACGGCTTCGACGTGCGTCCAGACGTGGTTTTCGGCTTCCTGTCGCTGATTTTCTGGATGCTGATCGTGATCGTTTCCCTCAAATATCTCACCTACGTGATGCGCGCGGACAACGCCGGCGAGGGCGGTATTCTGACGCTGATGTCGCTGGCCGGGCGCAATACCTCGGCGCGCACTACTGCGGTGCTGGTGATACTGGGCCTGATCGGCGGCAGCTTCTTCTATGGCGAGGTGGTGATCACCCCGGCTATCTCGGTTATGTCGGCGATAGAGGGGTTGGAAATCGCCGCGCCTGCGCTTGACGCCTATATCGTGCCGCTCTCCATTCTGGTGTTGACGCTGCTGTTCGTTATCCAAAAGCACGGCACCGGCAGCGTCGGCAAGCTGTTCGCCCCGGTAATGCTGCTGTGGTTCATCGTGTTGGCGGTACTGGGCGCGCGCAGCATCATTTCAAACCCGGAAGTGCTGCAGGCGCTGAATCCCAAATGGGCGCTCAACTTCTTCATGGAATATAAGAAGGTGTCGTTCTTCGCCCTGGGGGCCGTGGTGTTGTCGATCACCGGCGTCGAGGCGCTGTATGCCGATATGGGGCACTTCGGCAAGTTCCCGATCCGTCTGGCCTGGTTCACCGTGGTGCTGCCTTCGCTGGTGCTCAACTACTTCGGCCAGGGGGCGCTGCTGCTGAAAAATCCGGAGGCGATCAAAAACCCGTTCTTCCTGCTGGCGCCCGATTGGGCGCTGATCCCGCTGCTGATTCTGGCGACCCTGGCGACGGTGATCGCTTCACAGGCGGTGATTTCCGGCGTCTTCTCGCTGACTCGCCAGGCGGTGCGCCTGGGCTATCTGTCGCCGATGCGCATCATTCACACCTCGGAAATGGAATCCGGCCAGATCTACATTCCGGTGATCAACTGGACGCTGTACATCTCGGTGGTGCTGGTGATCATCGGTTTCGAGCACTCCAGCAACCTGGCGGCGGCGTACGGCATCGCGGTCACCGGCACTATGGTGCTGACCAGCATTCTGGTCACTTCGGTGGCGATCAATAATTGGCACTGGAATCGCTTCCTGGCGATCGGCATCGTGACCATCTTGCTGATCATCGACGTGCCGATGTTCTCCGCCAACGCCCTGAAGCTGTTCTCTGGCGGCTGGCTGCCGCTGACGTTGGCGCTGGTGATGTTCATCATTATGACCACCTGGAAGAGCGAGCGCTTCCGCCTGCTGCGCCGCCTGCATGAACACGGCAACTCGCTGGAGGCTATGATCGCCTCGCTGGAGAAATCGCCGCCGGTGCGGGTGCCGGGTACGGCGGTGTTCTTGTCGCGCGCCACCAACGTCATTCCTTTTGCGCTGTTGCACAACCTGAAGCACAACAAGGTGCTGCACGAGCGTGTGGTGCTGCTGACGCTGCGCACCGAGGATGCGCCTTACGTGCACAACGTGCGCCGGGTGACCATCGAGCAGCTGTCGCCGACCTTCTGGCGGGTGGTGGCCAGCTACGGCTGGCGCGAAACGCCGAACGTCGAGGAGGTGTTCCACCGCTGCGGGCTGGAAGGGTTGCCGTGCCGCATGTCGGAGACGTCGTTCTTCATGTCCCATGAATCGCTGATCCTCACCAAGCGGCCGTGGTACCTCTACCTGCGCGGCAAACTGTTCGTCGCCCTGAGCCGCAATGCCCTGCGCGCGCCGGATCAGTTCGAAATCCCGCCGAACCGGGTCATCGAACTCGGCACGCAGGTCGAGATCTAATCCGCCTGACAGGGGCTCAGCATGGCTGAGCCCCTTTTGTTTGCGCTTTCTCCGTGCGCGAACGAAACGTTTCGATAGCGATCACACTTCTGCATTGTCCCGGTTGCCTTCCCCTGCCGTTTTTTTAAACTCCCCCGGAGAGCGAAACGTTTCGCTAGCGGAGTGAGAAGATGAAAAAAGGCGTATTACTGAATTCCGACGTGTCTGCCGTGATTGCCCGGCTGGGGCATACCGACCAGCTCACCCTGTGCGATGCGGGCCTGCCGATACCGGCGGCGACGCAGCGCATCGATCTGGCGCTGACGCAGGGCGTGCCGACCTTCATGCAGGTGTTCGCGGCGGTCACGCAAGAGATGCAGGTAGAAAGCGCCATCCTGGCGGAAGAGATCGTGAAACAGAATCCGTCGCTCCACGAGGCTCTGTTGGCTGAACTGACCGCACTGGGCCAACGCCAGGGCAATACCATCAGCGTGCGCTATATCAGCCATCAGGCGTTTAAAGCGCAAACCGGACACAGCCGGGCGGTGATCCGCAGCGGAGAGTGTTCGCCTTACGCGAACGTGATCCTGTGCGCCGGCGTAACTTTCTGAGGCGTTTATGCAACCTTTACTGCAACTGAAAGGGATTGATAAAGCCTTTCCCGGCGTGAAGGCGCTTTCCGACGCCGCCCTCAGCGTTTATCCCGGCAAGGTGATGGCGCTGGTGGGGGAAAATGGCGCCGGGAAGTCCACCATGATGAAAGTGCTGACCGGCATCTACCAGAAAGACGCCGGCAGCCAGTATTTTCTCGGTAAAGAGGTGGCGTTCAACGGGCCCAAGGATTCGCAGGAAGCGGGCATCGGCATTATCCATCAGGAGCTGAACCTGATCCCGCAGCTGACAATTGCGGAAAACATCTTCCTCGGCCGCGAGTTCGTCAACCGTTTCGGCCGCATTGACTGGAAGCGCATGTACGCCGAGGCCGATCGCTTGTTGGCGCGGCTCAATCTCCGCTACAGCAGCCACCGGCTGGTGGGCGAGCTGTCGATCGGCGATCAGCAGATGGTGGAGATCGCCAAGGTGCTGAGCTTCGAATCGAAAGTGATCATCATGGACGAACCGACCGATGCGCTGACCGACACCGAAACCGCCTCGCTGTTCAAGGTGATCAATGAGCTGAAGGCCGAAGGGCGCGGCATCGTCTATATCTCGCACCGTCTGAAAGAGATCTTTGAAATCTGCGACGACGTGACCGTGTTCCGCGACGGGCAGTTTATCGCCGAGCGGCCGGTGAGCGAGCTGCAGGAAGATTCGCTGATTGAGATGATGGTCGGCCGCAAGCTGGAAGAACAATATCCGCGCCTGGATTTGCCGCGTGGTGAAAAGCGGCTGGAAGTCAGTCATCTTTCCGGCCCCGGCGTTGAAGACGTCAGCTTTACGCTGTACCGCGGCGAGATCCTCGGCGTGGCCGGGCTGATGGGCGCCGGGCGCACCGAATTGATGAAGATCCTGTACGGCGCCGCGCCGCGCAAGGCCGGCACCGTCAGCCTGGACGGCCGCGAGGTGGTCGCCCATTCGCCGCAGGATGGGTTGGCGAACGGCATCGTCTATATCTCGGAAGACCGCAAGCGCGACGGCCTGGTGTTGGGCATGTCGGTGAAGGAAAACATGTCGCTGACCGCGCTGCGCTACTTTAGCCGCGCCGACGGCAGCCTGAAACAGGCCGACGAGCGGCAGGCGGTGGGGGATTTCATCCGGCTGTTCAATATCAAAACGCCGTCGATGGAGCAGCCTATAGGTCTGCTTTCCGGCGGCAATCAGCAAAAAGTGGCGATCGCCCGCGGCCTGATGACCCGGCCGAAGGTGCTGATCCTCGATGAGCCGACGCGCGGCGTCGATGTCGGCGCCAAAAAAGAGATTTATCAGTTAATCAACCAGTTCAAACAGGAAGGGCTGAGCATCATTCTGGTGTCATCGGAAATGCCGGAGGTGATGGGCATGAGCGATCGCATTCTGGTGATGCATGAAGGGCATCTCAGCGGCGAGTTCCCGATTGAACAGGCCACCCAGGAAGCGTTGATGGCGGCAGCCGTCGGCAAGCAATACGGCGTAAAGCAGGAGTAATCAGATATGAGTTCCCAGACTATCGCAGCTAAGCGCTGGTTCAGTAAAGAGTGGCTGTTAGAGCAGAAGTCGTTGATTGCGCTGCTGGTGCTGATCGCCGTGGTCTCTTCCATGAGCCCGAACTTCTTCACCCTGAACAACCTGTTCAATATTCTGCAGCAGACTTCGGTGAACGCCATCATGGCGGTGGGGATGACGCTGGTGATCCTCACGTCCGGCATCGATCTGTCGGTGGGATCGCTGCTGGCGCTGACTGGCGCGGTGGCGGCGTCGATCGTCGGCTTTGAGGTCAACGCGCTGGTGGCGGTGGCGGCGGCCTTGGCGCTGGGCGCCGCGGTTGGCGCCTGCACCGGGGTGATCGTCGCCAAAGGCAAAGTGCAGGCCTTTATCGCCACGCTGGTGATGATGCTGCTGTTGCGCGGCGTCACCATGGTGTACACCAACGGCAGCCCGATCAACACCGGTTTTACCGACGTGGCCGACACCTTCGGCTGGTTTGGCATCGGCCGTCCGCTGGGCGTGCCTACGCCGATCTGGATCATGGCGATCGTGTTCATCGCCGCCTGGTATATGCTGCACCATACGCGCCTGGGCCGCTATATTTATGCCCTGGGCGGCAACGAGGCGGCGACCCGTCTGTCCGGCATCAGCGTCGATAAAGTGAAGATTATCGTCTACTCGCTGTGCGGCCTGCTGGCGGCGCTGGCGGGGGTGATCGAAGTGGCGCGCCTGTCGTCGGCACAGCCGACCGCCGGCACCGGCTATGAGCTGGACGCTATCGCCGCCGTGGTGCTGGGCGGCACCAGCCTGGCCGGCGGCAAGGGGCGCATCGTCGGCACGTTGATCGGGGCGCTGATCCTCGGCTTCCTGAACAACGGCCTGAATTTATTGGGTGTTTCTTCCTACTACCAAATGATCGTGAAGGCAGTGGTGATACTGCTGGCGGTTCTGGTAGATAACAAAAGCAACAAGTAACCTCCCCCTACAGGAATCACGATGATGAAAATGAAAAAACTGGCAACCTTAGCCTCCGCCATCGCGCTGAGCGCCACCCTGAGCGCCAATGCCATGGCCAAAGAGACCATCGCGCTGGTGGTGTCCACTCTCAACAACCCGTTCTTCGTCTCGATGAAGGACGGAGCGCAGCAAGAGGCCAATAAGCTGGGCTACAACCTGGTGGTGCTGGACTCCCAGAACAACCCGGCGAAAGAGCTGGCCAACGTGCAGGATCTGATGGTGCGGGCGCCTAAGCTGCTGCTGATCAACCCGACCGACTCCGATGCGGTCGGCAACGCCATCAAGATGGCCAACCAGGCTAAGATCCCGGTCATCACGCTGGACCGCGTGGCGAGCAAGGGTGAAGTGGTGAGCCACATCGCGTCGGATAACCGCGTGGGCGGTAAAATGGCCGGTGACTTCATCGCCAAAAAAGCAGGCACCGATGCCAAAGTGATTCAGCTGGAAGGCATCGCCGGCACTTCCGCCGCGCGTGAACGCGGCGAAGGCTTCAAACAGTCGCTGGATCAGAATAAATTCAAACTGCTGGCCAGCCAGCCGGCCGATTTCGATCGCACCAAGGGCCTGAACGTGATGCAGAACCTGCTGACTGCGCATCCGGATGTGCAGGCGGTGTTCGCCCAAAACGATGAAATGGCGTTGGGCGCGCTGCGCGCGTTGCAAACCGCCGGTAAAACCGACGTGATCGTGGTAGGCTTCGACGGCACCGCCGACGGCGTGAAAGCGGTCGAAGGCGGCAAGCTGGCGGCGACCGTGGCGCAGCGTCCCGATCAGATCGGCGTGATCGGCGTGGAAACCGCCGATAAGGTGCTGAAAGGCGAAAAAGTGCCGACGACCATTCCGGTCGATTTGAAACTGGTCACTCAGTAAGTCATACCAGCGCCATCGGGACGGGGCGTTTACGATGGCGCGCAATTCAGGAATCAATGCGATGGAAACAGGTAAGCTGGTGGTTCTGGGCAGCATCAATGCCGACCATATCCTCAATATTGAACAATTCCCTCACCCGGGCGAAACGGTGATCGGGAAACAGTATAAGGTGGCGTTTGGCGGCAAAGGCGCGAATCAGGCGGTGGCGGCCGGGCGCAGCGGGGCGGAGATCTCCTTTATCGCCTGCGTAGGCGCCGACGATATCGGCGAGCGTATCCGCCGGCAGCTGGCGAGCGATCGCATTGATACTCAACCGATTGAAGCCATCGCCGACAGCACCACCGGCGTGGCGCTGATCTTCGTCAACGCCGAGGGCGAGAACGTGATCGGCATCGATGCCGGCGCCAACGCCGCGGTGACGCCGGATTACCTGGCGCGCTACCAACAAAAAGTGATCGACGCCGATGCCCTGCTGATGCAGCTGGAGTCGCCGCTGGAGACGGTGATCGCCGCCGCCCGCCTGGCGAAGCAACATCAAACGCAGGTGATCCTCAACCCGGCCCCGGCGCGCGAGCTGCCGGACGAGCTGCTGGGCATGATCGATATGATCACCCCGAATGAAACCGAAGCGCAGCGCCTGACCGGCATCGCCGTGGACAACGACGCCGATGCGGCGCGGGCGGCGCAGGCGCTGCACGACAAAGGCATCGCGACGGTGATCATCACCCTCGGTAGCCGCGGCGTGTGGCTGAGCGAAAACGGCAACGGCAAACTGGTGCCTGGCTTCAAGGTGCAAGCGGTGGACACCATCGCCGCCGGCGATACCTTTAACGGTGCGCTGGTGACCGCCCTGTTGGAAGGCAACAGCATGGCCGACGCGGTGCGTTTCGCCCATGCGGCGGCGGCGATCGCCGTAACCCGCCCCGGCGCGCAGCCTTCGGTGCCGTGGCGCGAAGAGATCGACACCTTCTTGCAGCAGCAGGGGTGATCCTTTGGCCACCATGAAAGATGTCGCTCGCCTGGCGGGCGTTTCAACCTCGACTGTTTCGCATGTGGTCAACAACAATCGCTTTGTCAGCGACAGCGTGCGCGACAAGGTCATGGCGGCCGTGGAACAGTTGAACTATGCGCCTTCCGCGCTGGCGCGCAGCCTGAAGCTTAATCAAACCCGCACCATCGGCATGCTGGTGACCGCCAGCAACAACCCGTTTTATGCCGAAGTGGTGCGCGGCGTGGAGCGCAGCTGCTATGAACGTGGCTACAGTCTGATCCTGTGCAATACCGAAGAAGACGCCGCGCGCATGAACCGCAGCATGGAGACACTGCTGCAAAAGCGCGTCGACGGTTTGCTGTTGATGTGCACCGAAAACCACCGGCCATCGCAAGATGCCCTGAGCCGCTACCCGTCATTGCCGATCGTGATGATGGACTGGGCGCCGTTCGAGGGTGCCAACGATATTATTCAGGATAACTCGCTGCTGGGCGGCGAGATGGCGACCGATCATCTGATCGCCCGCGGCTACCGCAAGATCGCCTGCATCGCCGGCCCGCAGGATAAAACCACCGCCCGTCACCGGCTGGAAGGCTATCGCAACGCGATGCGTCGCGCCGGATTACCGGTTCCGACAGGGTATGAAGTGCATTGCGACTTTGAGTTTGAGGGCGGCGTGAGCGCCATGCGCCAACTGCTGGCGCTGGAAGAGCCGCCGCATGCGGTGTTCGCCGGCAACGACGCGGTGGCGGTAGGCGTTTATCAGGCGCTGTATCAGGCCGGGCTTTCCGTGCCGCAGGATATGGCGGTGATGGGGTACGATGATATTGAGCTGGCGCGTTATCTGGCGCCGCCGCTGAGCACCATTCATCAACCGAAGGATTCGCTGGGCGAGCTGGCGATCGATGCGCTGATCAACCGCCTGCAAAACCCGGAGCGCGCTCCCCAGGTGCTGGTGCTGACGCCCGAGCTGGTGGAACGCGCTTCGGTGGGCCGCCGTTAACTGGCCGCCTTCGCTTCTTTCTTGCTTTCCTGGCCGCTGATCAAATTGCGGCCATCTTTCCTTCTCAGCAACATAAACACCAGTGCCGACGCCACGGTGACGATCCCCATGGTGATAAAGGTGTAATGGAAGTGGTCGATCATGGTGCCTAACGACAGGGATTCGTAAAAACGCAGCACCGCCGCGCTGATCGCCACGCCGAAGCTGATGGACAGCTGTTGGGTGACCGCCAGGACGCTGTTGCCGGCGCTGGCGTTGGCGTCGTTCAAATCCGCCAGGCTGATGGTGTTCATGGCGGTGAACTGGGTGGACATCGCCATGCCCAGCACGAACAGCGGCAGGATCATCAGCCACAGCGGCATGCCCGGGCTTTGCAGGGCAAACTGGGCGATCAGCACCCCGATGATAACGGTGATGCCGACCAGCGTTTTGCGGTAGCCAAACCAGCGCAGCACCTGAGTGACGGTGGATTTCGCCATCAGTGAGCCGATGGCGGTTGGCGCCATCATGCAACCGGCGACGATCGCCGTGTAGCCGAAGCCCACCTGCAGCATGAGCGGCATTAAAAACGGCACGCAGCCGGTGCCCAACCTGGAAGCGACGTTGCCGGCGATGCCGACCGAGAAGGTGCGGGTTTTGAACAGGTCGAGACCGATCAGCGGCTGAGGATGACGGCGGGCGTGCGCGATGTAGCCGAACAGCATCACGAAACCGCTGAGCAGAATACCCAACGAAACGTAGCTGGCCAGCACCCGCTCGCCAAACAGCTCCAGCCCGGTAGAGATCAGCACCAGACTCAGGCCGAACAGCATAAAACCGAGGAAATCGAAGCGGCGTTTGGGCGTGGTGAAGTCCGGCATGTATTTGCGTGCATAGAAGATGCCGAGCAGACCGATAGGGATATTGATCAGGAAAATCCAGTGCCAGGTGGCGTAGGTTACCAGCCAGCCGCCCAGCAGCGGCCCGAGAATCGGTCCGACCAGGCCGGGCATGGTGACGAAGTTCAGCACCGGCAGCAGTTCGCTGCGCGGGTAGGCGCGCAGCAGCGCCAATCGCGCGACCGGCATCATCATCGCGCCACCGATGCCCTGCAGCACGCGAGAGGCGACCAGCACGCTCAACGTAGGAGACAAGGCGCACAGCAGCGAACCGAGGGTGAATAACGTGACGGCGAAGATGAACACGCGCCGGGTGCCGAAGCGATCCGCCAGCCAGCCGCTGACCGGGATCAGCATCGCCACCGTCAGCGTGTAGCTGATGACGGCCGATTGCATCGCCAGCGGCGAACGCCCCAGGCTTTGGGCGATCGCCGGCAGCGCGGTGTTGAGGATAGTGGCGTCCAGCGCCTGCATAAAGAACGCCATTGCGGCGATCCACGGTAGTCCTGCCATACTGCGCGCGGATTGGGTCATGGTCGGTCCTGGTTAAATGGTCGTCTGTCCCTCGTCTCTTTCTTCTATATATAAGCGGGGAGCGTGTCTAGTCTTTCTCTTTCAGCAGCACCTGGCAGGCGACAAGCGCGCCGGCGCTGTCTCCGGCGAGTATCGCATCGACGATAGCCTGATGATGGCGCAGCTTGATCACTTCATTGCCGGTGATGGCGCGGAAGTAGCTTTGGTACACCGAACTGAACAGGTTGGCGAACGAGGTCAGGAACGGGTTGCCGCTGGCCTCGTAGATAAGCTGGTGGAATTGGGTATCGACCTGGATCCAACGCTCGCGATCAAACTGGGTATGCAGCGCGCGCATTTCCGCCATCAGCCCCGCCAGCAACTTGGTTTGCTGCGGGCTGGCGTGGTTTGCCGCCAACGCGCAGGCCTGCGGCTCCAGCGAGGTGCGCAAGATAAGGAAGTGTTGCATCACCTGATCGAAGTTTTCCCGCGTCATCCACCAGGTCAGTAAATCTTGATCGAGGAAATTCCATTGGCTTTGCGGCATCACGCGGGTGCCAATGCGCGGGCGCGGCAACAACATGCCTTTGGCGGCTAACATCTTTACCGCTTCGCGCACCGCGGTGCGGCTGACGCCGAATTGCTCGCCCAGTTCCATTTCACCAGGCAGGATGCTGCCGGCCTGATAATCGCCTGCCAGAATTTGTTGGCCGAGTTTTTCTGCAAGCAGATAAGAAAGATTGCGTTGGGCGGCCTGTTGTTGTGCATTTAACGGCATGGCTGCGGGTCCTTACTGACATCGTTATTTCTATTTTACTCCAGTGATCGCCAGCTTTTATGGCTGTTTGCCTGAAAAAGTGACATTGATTCGCCGCTTTTTTGCCCTTTTGTTGAAAAAAACCGCGCTTGAAAAGTTTTTTGCAATTAGGGGTTGCGGCCTGCCGAGAACTCCCTATAATGCGCCTCCACTGACCGGGAACAACGACTGACAAGCCGCCGGGTCAGCGAGAAGAAAGCGAAATAAACGCTTGACTCTCCGGGCGAAAAGCGTAGTATACGCAGCCCGCGCCGATGAGTTTCTCGGCACTGCTCTTTAACAATTTATCAGACAATCTGTGTGGGCACTCCACAAGACGATATCCAGCATCTTCGGATGCAAAAAAATATCAAGTCTTGAAGAGTGACTAACTGAAGTAAAATTCATGCAGTAAATCTTTGAGCATCGCTTCTCGAGTGGAAGCAAATCAAGCTTTTAATTGAAGAGTTTGATCATGGCTCAGATTGAACGCTGGCGGCAGGCTTAACACATGCAAGTCGAGCGGTAGCACAGGGGAGCTTGCTCCCCGGGTGACGAGCGGCGGACGGGTGAGTAATGTCTGGGAAACTGCCTGATGGAGGGGGATAACTACTGGAAACGGTAGCTAATACCGCATAACGTCGCAAGACCAAAGAGGGGGACCTTCGGGCCTCTTGCCATCAGATGTGCCCAGATGGGATTAGCTAGTAGGTGGGGTAATGGCTCACCTAGGCGACGATCCCTAGCTGGTCTGAGAGGATGACCAGCCACACTGGAACTGAGACACGGTCCAGACTCCTACGGGAGGCAGCAGTGGGGAATATTGCACAATGGGCGCAAGCCTGATGCAGCCATGCCGCGTGTGTGAAGAAGGCCTTCGGGTTGTAAAGCACTTTCAGCGAGGAGGAAGGTGGTGA
>NZ_JALBYS010000026.1:0-74050 GCF_022678525.1 Serratia sp. PGPR-27
AGATCCACCAGTCGCGCCTCGACAGCTGGCCGCAACACTACCCGTGGATCGACGCTGCCGGTTACGACTATTTCCGCAGCCGCCTCGGCCAGGCCAACCGCGACGTGGAACACGGCCTGGCGCTGGCGCTGGACTATTGCGACACCGTAGAAAAACAGCAGCGCATGCTGGAAATCCTGCAGTTCAAGCTGGACATTCTGTGGAGCATGCTGGACGCCATGAGCATGGCCTACACCCTGAACCGCCCGCCTTACCACAGCGTGACCGCCGCGCGGGTCTGGCACAACCAGAGGCTGGTGTAATGACGCTGAACCCTGAACACACCCCCGTATTCCGCCGTGGCTACCGCCTGCAATGGGAGCCGGTGCAAAACAGCCACGTGATCCTCTACCCGGAAGGCATGGCCAAACTGAATGACAGCGCCGCCGCCATCTTGCAGCTGGTCGACAGCCACACCACGCTGAACGGCATCATCGCGCAGCTGAACGCCCGCTTCCCCGGCGCCGACGGCTTGGCGGACGACGTGCTGGAGTTTTTCCAGCGCGCCTACGAACAAAAATGGGTGACCTTCCGTGACTGAACCACGTGCGCCGGCGGTGAATCCGCCCCTCTGGCTGCTGGCGGAGCTGACCTACCGCTGCCCGCTGCAGTGTCCGTACTGCTCCAACCCGCTCGATTTTGCCGCGCAGGAAAAAGAGCTGACCACCGCGCAGTGGATAGAGGTGTTTCGCCAGGCGCGGGCGATGGGCAGCGTGCAGCTCGGCTTCTCCGGCGGCGAGCCGCTGGTGCGTAAAGACCTGCCCGAGCTGATCGCCGCCGCGCGCGATCTCGGGTTTTACACCAACCTGATCACCTCCGGCATCGGCCTGACCGAGAAAAAGCTGCAAACCTTCGCCGACGCCGGGCTGGATCATATTCAGATCAGTTTTCAGGCCAGCGACGAAACGTTGAACGCCGCGCTGGCGGGCTCCGCCAGGGCGTTTCAGCAGAAGCTGGCGATGGCCAGGGCAGTCAAGGCGCTCGGCTACCCGATGGTGCTCAACTTCGTGTTGCATCGCCATAATATCGGCCAGATCGACCGCATCATCGAACTGGCGATCCAGCTGGATGCCGACGACGTCGAGCTGGCGACCTGCCAGTTTTACGGCTGGGCGCACCTGAACCGCGAAGGGCTGCTGCCGACCCGCGAACAGATCGCCGAGGCAGAAGCGGTGGTGAAACGCTATCGCGAGCGCATGGCCGCCGACGGCAACCTGGCCAACCTGCTGTTCGTCACGCCGGATTACTACGAGGAGCGGCCTAAAGGCTGCATGGGCGGTTGGGGCGCCATCTTCATGAGCGTGACGCCGGAAGGCATGGCGTTACCCTGCCACAGCGCCCGTCAGTTACCGATTACGTTTCCGTCGGTGCTGGAGCACGATCTGCAGCATATCTGGTACCACTCCTTCGGCTTTAACCGCTATCGCGGCTATGACTGGATGCCGGAGCCCTGCCGGTCCTGTTCGGAGAAAGAGCAAGACTACGGCGGCTGCCGCTGCCAGGCGTTCATGCTGACCGGCAACGCCGACAACGCCGACCCGGTGTGCGGCAAATCGCCGCACCACGGCACCATTCTGGCGGCGCGTGAAGCGGCGAATCACTCGCAGATCGGTATCGATCAGCTGCGTTTTCGCAATCAGACCAACTCCCGACTGATCTTCAAGGGATAGCGTGGTGCTGTCTTCACTGAGATCTGCCGGAACGGCCTTTTGAAAATTACGCCACGGTCTAACGCTTAAGGCAGCACCCTGACTTCGCCGTGCTGCAAGGTCAGTACTGCGATAGGGCTGCCGGAGAAGCACTCCTTAAAGAGCCAGCCGCTGGGCCGAAACGCCGCTGCGGGCAGCCCGGCCTGCCACTCCTCCCACTGCGGGGTCGGCTGATCCGACGGCAAAGAGAAAGAGACCAGCCAACCGGCTTCGCAGTGCGCCCTTTGGCCGGTTGGACGGGTGAAGGTATGCGCATCTGCCAGCTCCATCACCGGCGGTAAAACCTCAAAAGCGATGATCGACACGCCGGCCACGCTTTGCGGCTGAGGGAAGCGCACGGCGGTTACACCGTCCATCGTGATGGGGCTGTCTTCGGTGCCGGGCTGGCGCGGCTCCTGCCGGTTTATCCAGCTTCCCTTTGGCAGGGTGATTTCGCCGAACGGCCTGGCCGCCTCGAGCGTCAGGTAGCTGCGCCGATTCCAGCGTTCTTCCGCCCGCTGGCTCTTGAGATCCTGGATGGCAATGTCGATCAGCATCAGCGCGAACGCTACCGGGTAGATCGCCAGCGCCGAGGCCAATAGATAGCCGCCCCAGGAAAGCGGCGGGCGCGGGCGGCCGCAGCGGGCGGCCGCAGCGGGCGGCGGCATATCGCCAGCCCCACCAGGCGAGCAGGATGCCGGCGAGCAGCAGGGCCAATAACAGCGCCAGCAGGCCGGCGACGCCGGCGCCATAACCTAACAGCATGGCAAGTTCCTTATGTTCACGGCGTGGTGGAGCGATAGCGAATGAAGTAGGGCAGCGCCGGGGTCTCCCCGTCATCGCCATAGTGGCTTTCCGGTTCGATCACGGTTTGGCGTGCGTCGTCGCGCCCGTTGTAGCGGTACTCCAACGGCTGTCGGTAGCGCACTTCGGATGAACGCAGATTGAAAATCAGCGAAAGACGGGCATCGCCGTTATCCGTTTGGGCGACCAGCTTATCGTTGCCCGCCCAGAGCTGATACAGCGATTTATCGCCGGTCTCCAGCAGCACCTTCAACTGCCCGTCGGATTGATAACGCAGAAGCTGATACAGTCCTCTGTCCAGCGTTTGGGCGATCAGGTAGATGCCGCCGTCCGGGGCCTGCGCGCTTTCCTCCACGCGCACCAGCAGCCAATGCAGTTCAATCACCTCGCCGGTTTTACCGTTAACGGCGATGTGTAACGCGCCGGATCCGAGCACCGGGTTCATCCAGAAATGCACGCGATCGCCATCAACGGCGGTGAAGATCTCGGGTACGGATTTGCGCTTACCGGAGGCGTAAGCCGTCGGTGAGTCCTCCTCGCCGCGCTCAAAGCCCAGCAGTTGCCGCGCGTCCAGCAGCGCCGGCAGATCCAGCGTCTGCCGCCAATGGGCGCCGAAGTCCGGGCTGTAAAATACGCCTTCGGTGCTGATGAGATACAGCGCGCGTTTTCCCGGTTGCGCCACCAGTTTGCCGCCGACAAAGGAAGGCCGGTTGTCGTCGCCCTCCGGCCAGGGGATCAGCGCCCCGATGGTTCCCCGTTGCACATCAACCAGCCTGCGGCCCTTAGAGAGAAAAAGCACGCACTCCTGCTCGCCGCAAACCGCATCGTGGATCAAGTCGTCGAGTTCCCCCAGCATCTGTAACCCTTTTGGGCCGGCAAACAACACCTGGCTGAGATAGTTGGCCGCCCAGCCGTAAAAGCTATTGTACGCGCGGTCTTCACTTCTTTTGCTGGTGAGCAGCAGGGCGCCGTCCTGCGCCGGGTAGCTGTGGATGAGATCGTAACGGGCTATTGTCGGCAACGCCTGGTCGCCCTGAGTCCATTGCCACTGCGCATAGCGTTGCTCAGGGGCGAGCAAATAGACGCCCAGCGCGCTGGCCAAAAACAGCGTCAGGATAATAAGGGGTCTTTTATAAAGCGCTAACGTCATCATTTCAGCTCCGTCACCTGAGCCTGCCGCCATAAACTGCGGCGCAGATTTCGCAGGTATTTAAACGTTTTAAACGTGCGGTGCTGGTCAAAAGAGTACAGGCGGCAGATCTGGGCGAACCCCTCGATCAACAGCGCCAGGCCGCTGACCATCAGCATCAGCAGCAGAATAATCGGCGGCAATTCGCTGCCGAGACGCTTCAGGGTCCAGGCATCCAGGTGAAAGCCGGCCGGGGTATCGGCGTTATCCACCACCATCATGCCGAGTACAAAACACGCCACGATTGCCCCAAAAATGAAGACAACGCGCGCGCACAGGTTAAGGCCGGCTTCGGTGAAGTAGCGATTGCCGCCGATGAGATAGGTTTGGCGATCGCGATGATTGATGATCCCACGCACTTTGGGCAACTCGGGAATGACGTCGTTCTCGCAATACAGCACCTGCAGCGGATCGCCTTTAGCGATGAAAAGCGGATGTTGCCGACGAAATACCGGGTGCAGTTTGGTATTGGGGACATTGAGCGCGCGGGTCGTCAACGCGAAGTGCGTCTCCTTCTGACGCCACGCATACGTATCCAAATACTGCATCTGCCGCGGGATCTCATAGTGGCAGAGTTCGTAGTTCAGGGCGTTGACCGTCTCGATGCCAGAGGTCTCGACGCCGTCCGGGAGGGGGGGCGCGGTCTGCAGCGGTGCGGTCGCCGGCACAGCGTCTGCGCGGACGGCCCGGTATTTGATGCCGGGGATTTTCAGGCTGAGCGAGCCGGGCGGCGTGACGTCTTGCCCCAGCAGCACGCGATCCAGCGCCCGGAGCAGGCGCCTGCGGCCGCGGTGCCCGATCAGCAGGAGCTCCGAACCGACGAACAGCGCCATGCCGATGCCGATAAGGCCGGCGATGATGGCGATAAAGAACAGGACGATGGTCAGCCAGGAATCTTCCCCGTCCATGATGAAAAAGGCCGCCGGGAAACCGCCGGCCAGCACCGCGCCCAGCAGCAGCAGGGCGAAGTATTTCAGCTTGTATTTCAGCGTTCTGTCAGGCTCCAGCCGGCCTTTCGTGCCGTGCAGCAGCCAGTGCAGCCAGTAGCTGCCGTCTTGCAGGCGGTGGGCACCGATCTTCACCCGATCGCCGGCGGCGAGCCTGGCCAGCAGATTTTCGCTGTCGCTGAAGTCGTCGCGGTAAAAAAAGAACGTCTGGCCGGAGGCGATGATCCTCACCAGATTGTCGGGCGCCGTCTGCTGGTAGGCGCATTGTTCGACGGTCACATTAAAAAATTGGGTTTGCATGTCATTCCCTGTCAGTGGGCGTGGCCCGAAAATTCATCCCTGGCGCCGGGTATTCAGCGTTTTTTCATCAGCGGCAGCATGCGCCCCAGCGCATTGTCCTTGACGATATAGTGGTGGAACAGCGCGGCGGCGGTATGCAGGCCGATCAGCCAGTAGCCGAATGACGCCAGCGTTTTGTGCCAGCCGATAATCATTCGTGCCTGCGGCCGATCGGCCACGTCGGCGAACGGCATCGACAGGCCGAACAGATACCACTCCTTGCCGCCCAGATAGCGCGAATACACCCCCAGCACTGGCAGCGTCAGCAGCAGCAGGTAAATCAGGGCGTGCGTCAGGTGCGCCAGGCCGGTTTGCCACTTCGGCGGTTTGGGCGCGATGGCGGGCGAGGGGTAGCGCCAGCGCAGGAACAGACGGGCGATCATCAGCGCAAACACCGTTACGCCGCAGCTGAAGTGGGTGACAACCAGCGCGTACCAGGGGGCGCTGCCCGGTTCGGCATAGCCGCGCAGCTCGATGGTGACACAGGTGATGACCAGCAGGATCGCCACCAGCCAGTGCAGGCGAATTTGCCACGGCATGTAGGTGTTCTGCACCGGGTTACCTTTTGATGTTAAAGGGTCTGTGTGCCAATGGTAACTAAATGTTACAGGCGAGGAAAGCGCCTGCATGCAGTTTAAGCAAAATGCCAGGGATTACGCCGCTTATTAAGCTATGAATTTAGTGGGTTAAGTGCCTGGCGACAGGGGAGGCAGTTAGCATCGTAAGTTGTGAAGTTAATGCGCGGTAGGTTCAGAGGCTGGCAGCTTATTAAGCGATGAGGCGGGTAGCGCCGCAGCTCTCGCCGCGGCGCCTGGGATCAGTTTAATTTGGCCTTGGCGAAGTCGCTGCCGTTCACGTCCACCACGTAGCCGCTCAGGTTGCTGCGGGTGGCGTAGAACACTTTGCCGGTGGCCAGCGGCAGCCACGGCGCCTGTTTGGCGAAGATCACCTGCGCCTGTTGATACAGCCTGGCGCGCGCCTGCGGCTGGTTCTCCTGGATCGCCTGCTGGATCAGGCTGTCATAATCCTTATCGCACCAGCGCGCCACGTTGGCGCCGCTCTGCACGCCGGCGCAGCCGAGCAGGGTGGCGAAGTTATCCGGATCGCCATTGTCGGACACCCAGCCGTACAGTGCGCTCTGTTGCTCGCCTTTGCGCAGCCCGGCCAGATACTGGCCCCACTCCCAGGTGACGATCTTGGCCTTCACGCCCACCTTCGCCCAGTCGCTCTGAATCATCTCGGCGATGCGCTTCGAGTTCGGGTTGTAAGGGCGCTGTACCGGCATCGACCAGATGTCGGTCTCAAAGCCCTGCTCCAGCCCGGCTTGCTTCAGCAGTTCGCGCGCCTTCTGCGGATCGTAGGCGTACTCCGGCAGTTTATCGTTGTAGCCCAGCATGCCCGGCGGCAGCAGCGAGTTGGCCGGGGTGCCGCTGTCTTTGAACACGGCGGCGACGATCGCTTTCTTGTCTACCGCGTAGCTCAGCGCCTGGCGCACCAGCAGGTTGTCGAACGGTTTTTTCTGGGTGTTGAACGCCAGATAGCCGACGTTCAGCCCGGTAATGTCGTGCAGTTGCAGGTTGTCGTCGGCCTTGATGGCGGCGAATTGCTCCGGCAGCGGTGCCGGGATGATCTGGCATTCGTTGGTTTTCAGCTTGGCCAGCCGGGTTTGCGGATCCGGCGTAATCGAGAAGATCAGGTGCTTGCTGGCCACGTCGCCCTGCCAGTAGTGCGGGTTGGCGATGTAGCGGATCAGCGAATCCTGCTTGTACTGCTGCAGCGCGAACGGCCCGGTGCCGATCGGCCAGTTGTCGACGTATTCCGGCGTGCCCTTTTTCAGCATCGCGTCGGCGTACTCGGCGGACAGGATCGAGGCGAAATCCATCGCCCAGTCGGCGACGAAGGCGGCGTTGGGCTGGCTCAGCGTGAAGCGCACGTGGTGCTCGTCCACCGCTTCCACCTTGGTGATCAGCTTATCCAGGCCCATGTCGGTGAAGTATTCATAGTTGCCGCCGGAGACCTTGTGATACGGGTTGGCGGGATCCTTCTGCCGCATCACGGTGAACACCACGTCTTCGGCGTTGAAGTCGCGCGTTGGGGTGAAGTATTTGTTGCTGTTGAATTTCACGCCCTGGCGCAGGGTGAAGGTGTAGGTCTTGCCGTCCGGGCTGACGCTCCACTCGGTGGCCAGCGAAGGGGCGGGCGTTTTATCGCTTTCGCGCAGCGTCACCAGGCGGTTGTACAGTACCTGCGAGGTGGCGATAAAGGTCGGCCCGGAGCTGGAGAGCTGCGGGTTGAACGATTCCGGCGAGGCGACGGTGCAGTACACCAGCGCATCGGAAGCGGCCAGCGCGCCGCCCGCCGACAACAGGCCGCAGCCGGCCAGCGCCAATCCGGCGATAGGGTGTTTTAAAAACGTCAAGGCAAGATCCTCAGGTGGAATGAGCCGTTACCGGCGAATTGATTTAACTATAGATAACGGATGGCGAGATGGGGAACAAGCGCCTCATCGGTGCATTCTGTGCGCCCCGCGTTGCCTGCCATTGCGGCGCAGATCTACACTGCTGGGCAAACAGTCACTCGCAAGGATTTCCCGATGAGCCACTTTCGTCCTGTCGCCCTCGAACACGCCAGCCGCCTGCTGAATCACGGTCCGACGGTATTGATCACCAGCCGCAGCCATGACGGCGCCAAACGCAACGTGATGGCCGCCGCCTGGTCGATGCCGGTGGAGTTCAGCCCGCCGCGCATCGCCATCGTGGTGGACAAAGGGGCGCATAGCCGGCAAATGATCGAGGAGAGCGGCGCATTCGGCATTTGCGTGCCGGCGGCGATGTTCATCGACGCCACCTACGCGGTGGGCAGCGTGTCCGGGCTGGATGAAGACAAATTTTCCCGTTTCCATATCGCAGCGACGCCGAGCGCCACGCTGCAGGTGCCGCTGATCGAACAGGGCTGCGTGGCGTGGCTGGAGTGTCGCTTGCTGCCGGAAAGCGGCGCGCAGGAAAAATACGACACCTGCTTCGGCGAGGTGTTGAGCGCGGCGGCGGATGAGCGAGTGTTCCAGCAAGGGCGCTGGCACTTCACCGCCGCCAATGCGGATCTGCACACCATTCATCATCTGGGGGCGGGCAACTTCGTGCGCATCGGCGAGACGCTGCGGGCCAAACCGCTTTAATCGGCCTCGCGTTTGCGGTCTGCATCATAGCGCTCGCGGGCGGCGTCCAGCTCGGGGAAATGGTATTCCGCCCACTTATCCAGCGCCGTCAGCGTCTCGACCAGCGAGCAGGCGACGGCGCTGAGGCGGTATTCCACATGGGCCTGATTCTTTTCACTTAAATCCAGCCGCTCGAGTAGCCCGTTGCGTTCCAGCTGGCGCAGCGTTTGCGTCAGCACCTTCTGCGAAATGCCGTCGATGCGGCGCAGCAGCTCGCCGTTGCGCATCGGCCGCTGCGCCAGCGCGGGCAGGATCAACATTACCCACTTGCCGGAAATCAGCGCCAGCGCATCGCGCGCGGAGCACTTGCTCGAATAGACGTCGCCGGGATAAGCCATTGGGGGTTACCTTCAGGTGCGTAATTGCCAAGGGGGCGATAAAGCCACAGCATAACAGCACCACCTTACAACGGGAGAAACAGGATGAACGTGCTGATTGTGCTGGCTCACCCCGAGCCGCATTCTTTCAATGCCCATTTGGCCGAACAGGCGCGGCAGGCCTGGTTGGCGCAGGGGCATCAGGTGAAAACGGTCGATCTGTATCAGGAGGGGTTTGATCCGCGCGAGGGCGCCGGCCACTACCCCAGCAGAAAGCAGGCGGACCGGTTCGATGCGATGCAGGAGCAGCGCCATCACTGGACGATCCAGGCGCTGCCGGCGGAGATCCGGCGGCATATCGAGCTGCTGAGCTGGGCGGATACGCTGGTGCTGCAGTTCCCTTTCTGGTGGTTCGGCGCGCCGGCCATCATCAAGGGCTGGATGGATCGGGTGTTCGTTTACGGCGGGATCTACGACAGCCGCCACCGCCATGAGAACGGCGTGATGCGCGGCAAGCGGGCGCTGCTGACCGTCACCGCCGGCGCTTCCGCACAGGCCTGCGCGCCGGACGGGCGCGACGGCGACATGCGGCTGATGCTGTGGCCGATCATGCATGCGCTGCACTATATCGGCTTTAGCGTGCTGGAGCCGTTCCTGGTCTATGGCGTGCGCGGCGGGCTGGCGGGCGAGGAGCGGCAGGCGCAAAACGCCGCGTTGGCGCAGGTGACGCAGGCGTATCGGGCTGGCTTAAGCGACCTTGCCGCCTGGCCGGCGGTGCCGTTCAACCGTAATGAAGATTTTGACGCCGATCTGGCGCTGAAGCCCGGCGCGCCGGTCTACAGTCCGTTCGTGCGGCACCGAGATCCGGCTTAGAACCCGGCCTTCAGCAGTTCCTCGCGCAAATCGTCGATAATCGCCGGTTCGATGTCGGGGAACTGCTGCTGAATATCGGCGATGGCTTCGGCCACGCTCGGGCCGGCGAAGGTGCCGGAGAAGGGCAGCAGCGGCAGATTCGCGTCGCTGTCCGGCAGTTCACCGCGGATGGTGCCGGTGATCATGCCCGCTTTTTTTTCCGCCGTGAGGTCGTACTCCCCCACGCTTTTGTCGATCGGTTTCATTGGCCGCCTCGCTGTCGGTGAGTGTTTACCCTGTTCTGTTAAAGCATAGTGTTTCAGGCAATGAATACCAATCAATGTATATAATATTAATATAAAACAAAGTGATGCGTATTTTTGTCGTTTGACGTTCACCGGGGGCTGGCGCTATGCTCTTGGCGCTAAAGGAACCTTCCTCACTGACAGGGACAGACGACATGAAAAGACTGAAAAGCGCGGCGCTGCTGTTGCCGCTGTTGGCGCTCAGCGCCTGCACTCACTCCCTCAGCAGCGCAGAGCAGCATGCCAAACACTACGTTTATCAAACCCGCGACGACTTCGATCCGCAATTCCGCACCGATGTGAACGGCAGCATTAAAAACGCCGTGCCGATGTTCGAACAGTTCTATCAGCAGGGGAAAAAGGATCGCGCGGCGGGCGTGGCGCGCAGCGAAGCGCAGAAAAAGGCCGACTACCTGGCCAGCGCGGAATTTCAGCAGAACATGCAACACAAAACCATTTTCATCAATCGCGCCTACAGCAGCACCGACAATCCTAAACGCCGCCAGGTGCTGTCGCAGGAAGCGGTAGGCGCCTATTGGGACGGCTACGAAGGGCGCTGACTTAATCCCACATAAACAGAAGGTAATAAAAACTGGCCTTCTGGCGGTTATTTGATTATAAAAACCGCCGCTAAGGACGATGTTCATAGAAGAAACCAGGAGTGTTTATGTTGGCAAAAGTTAAGCGTTCGTTCGCCGCCGCCGTCGTATTGATGTTGGCGCTGCCCGCGGTGCAGGCCGCGGATTACCGTGCGGGCGAGCAATATACCCGGCTGGATAAGCCGGTGGCCGCCGCACCGGCGGTGGTGGAGTTTTTCTCCTTCTACTGCGGGCCTTGCTATCAGTTCGCCGAAACCTACCGCGTAGGCAGCACCGTGGCGCAGGCGCTGCCCGCCGGTGAGAAAGTCACCAAATATCACGTCAGCCTGATGGGCAAACTGGGCAATGAGCTGACCGAAGCCTGGGCGGTGGCGACGGTGCTGGGCGTGGAAGACAAGATTGAAGGCGCGATGTTTGACGCGGTGCAGAAACAGCGCGCCGTCAACGGCGCCGACGATATTCAGCGGGTGTTCACGGCGGCCGGCATCGATGCCGCCACCTACGAAAACGCGCGCCACAGCCTGCTGGTCAAAGGATTGATCGCCAAGCAGAACGAAGCGGTGAAAGCGTTCGAGGTGCGCGGCACCCCGTCGTTCTACGTGGCAGGCAAATACAAGATAGATAATGCCGGCATGGCCAGCACCAGCGTCGAAGGTTACGCCAAAGAGTACGCGGCGGTGGTGCGCCATCTGTTGGATACGCAGCCTTAAGGCGATGCCTCCCCGGCGCCCGGTGATCTGTGATCGCGGCGCCAAATCCCCCGCTCGCCATTGATTGTGTGTTAACGGATTGTTATGGTGTTTTTCTGTTCAACGGCGCAGCACCGCTGCTGTTTGAAGGGAGAGATCATGACGGCATTGGCAACGCTCCGGGACGTCGGCTTTGAAGAGTGGCTGGGGAAAATCAACACCGCCTGCGGCCGATTCTGCGCGAAAACGTTGGGGCCCGGCTTTCGCGGGGCGATGCAGGAGTTTCGCGCCCATGCCCTGCGCCTGAGTGTGGTCGACGTGTCTCAGGCCCGGTTGTACCGCACGCCGCGTGAGATCGCCCGCAGCGACGGCGCGCACTTTTTCACCGTCATCCAGCTGCGCGGCAGCGCGTTGATGGAGCAGGGCGATCGCCAAACGCTGCTCTCCCCCGGCGACATGACGCTGATCGATGCCTCACGGCCCAGCAGCTTCACCTTCCAGCGCGATTCGTGCCAAATCTCCCTGTTGTTGCCGCGCGGCTGCCTGCCGCTGCCGCCGCCTGGTGCGCAGCGTCTCGGGGCCGAGCTCAGCGCGGTGCGCCTCAGCCGCCAGCTGGTGCTGAGCAGCATGCAGGATCCTCAGCTCGCCGCGGCGGAAAGCGAGGCGGTGCTGAATGCGCTGGCGGCGCTGCTGCGCCCGGCGTTGGCGCTCGAACAGGCACGTCCGGAGGGGCAACAACCGGTCTTCGACAAGGCGCTGGCGTTGATCGACAGGCATATTCAGTCGGCGCAGCTGCGCCCTGAGTGGGTGGCGGCCGAGTTGGGGGTGTCGCTGCGCAGTCTGTATCGGCTGTTCGCCCGCCAGGGGCTGGTGGTGGCCCAGTACATCAGGAACCGCAGGCTGGATCTGTGCGCGCAGGCGCTGCGCAGCGCCGCCGGGCAAGAAAAGCTGGCCGGAGTCGGCCTCGACTGGGGCTTCGCCGATCACAGCCATTTCTCGACCGCTTTCAAGCAGCGTTTCGGCATGTCGCCGAGCGAGTACCGTCGGCAGTATCAGTAAGTCAGGGCGCGGGCCAGGCCCGCGCCGCTTCACTCAATAGCGGATGCAGACCGATTTCGACTCGGTGTAAGCGTCCAGCCAATCCGGGCCGAAATCACGGCCGCTGCCCGACTGTTTGAACCCGCCGAACGGCATGTTCGGGTCGATCAGCGTATGGGTGTTGACCCACACGGTGCCGGCCTGAATGCGCGGCGTCAGCGCCATCGCCTGCTGCAGGCTGGTGGTCCACAGGCTGGCGGTCAGCCCGAAGTCGGTGTCGTTGGCCTTGCTCAGCGCTTCTTCGGCGCTCGCCACCCGGATCAGGTTGACCACCGGGCCGAACACTTCCTCGCGCGTCAGGTTCAGCCTATCGTTCGGGTTGATCACCAGGGTCGGCGGAATGTAGAAGCCGTTGGCGTCCGGCCCGGCCGCGCCGCCGATAAGCTCGGCGTTTTTCGCCCGGGCGTCGTCCAGGTAGGCCGCCACCTTGTTGCGGTGCGCGAGCGATACCAACGGGTTGATTTGCGCGCCGGTATCCATCCCCGGCCCGACCGACAGCGATTTCACCGCCTGTTCGAATCCGGCCACCAACCGATCATAAATCGGCGCTTCGATATAGATTCGCGAGCTGGCGGCGCACACCTGCCCCTGGTTGAGGAAGCTGCCGAGCATCAGGCCTTCGATCACCTGCTGTGGATCGGCATCTTTCAGCACGATGGCCGGGTTTTTGCCGCCCAGCTCCAGCGTCACGCGGGTCAGGCGATCCGCCGCCGCGCGCGCGATGCTTTTGCCCACCGGCGTGGAGCCGGTAAAGCTGACTTTGGCGATCAGCGGATGTTCGGTCAGCGCCTTGCCGCACACGGTGCCGCGGCCGGTGACCACGTTGAACGCGCCCGGCGGCACGCCGGCTTCGCTCGCCAGTTCGGCCATGCGCAGCAGGGTGAGCGGGGTGGTTTCCGACGGCTTGATGACGATGGAGCAGCCCGCGGCCAGCGCCGGCATCACTTTCCACATGCCGATCATCAGCGGGAAGTTCCAGGGCACGATGCCGGCGACCACGCCGATCGGCTCTTTGCGGGTATAAACCTGATATTTGGCGCCCGGTGGCATCGGAATGGAGACATCCAGCGTCTGGCCGGTGATTTTGGTCGCCAGCCCGGCGGTGTAGCGCATCCAGTTCAGGGTGCTGCCGACTTCGAAGGCGCGGGCGATGTTGATGGATTTGCCCTGCTCAAGGGTTTCGAGCTGCGCCAACTCTTCGGCGTGCTGCTCCACCAGATCGGCGAAGCGCAGCAGGATGCGCTCGCGCTCTACCGGCAGGCGCTGCGCCCAGACGCCTTCGCTGAAGGCTTTGTGGGCGGACTGCACCGCCAGCGCGACGTCGTGTTCATTGGCGTCGGCGGTGGTGGCGATCTGCTGCCCATTGGCGGGGTTGTACACCGCCAGGCGGCCTTCCGCGGCGGACGCGCGCCACTGGCCGTCGATATACAGCCCATGCTGACGATCGAGAAAACGCGACACGCTATCCAGCACGGCTACGGTATTGTCAGACATACATCCTCCGATCAGGCTCATCAGGTTATCGTTAACCCTGAGAGTCTAGATCAGCGGGAAAGCGGCGGCTTTGGTCTGCCTGACATTCGGTTTGTCCTGCGTGTCATTTTGCCGTGACGGGAGAGTAAACCGCGGCCGGCGGGCGCCGGCCGGGAGGGATCACGAGCTCAGGGTCGCCAGACGGGTGGCGAAACCGAGGAACAGCAGGCCGATCAGGCCGTTGCCGAGCTTCGCCAGGCCTTTCTTGTGGTTGAAGAAATGCGCCAGCATCGCGCCGGAGAAGATCAGCGTGCTCATGTAGATAAAGCTGACGGCTTCGAGGATCAGCGCCAGAATGGTGAACGACAGCCCGGTGTGCGCGTAGTTGAAGTCGATGAACTGCACGAAGAACGACACGTAAAACAGAATGGCTTTCGGGTTGGTCAGGCTCAGCGTCAGCGACTTGCGCAGAATGCTGTGGCCGCCTTCAATTTGCTGCTGTTGCGCCTGCGCCTTCTGCACGAAGGTGGCGTAGAGGATTTTTGCACCGAGGAACAGCAGGTAAATCGCGCCGAGAAAACGCACCAGGGTAAACAGGAACGGCGTGGTGCGGATCAGCGACGCCACGCCGATATAGGCGCAGAAGATCAGGATCGCATCGCCGATAAACACGCCCAGCGCCGCGGTGTAGCCGGCGCGCACGCCGCGCGATATGCCGGTTTTCAGCACGTACAGCGTATTCGGCCCCGGCAGAATGATGATGAAGACCACCCCGGCCAAATAGGTCCATAGATTCAGGACGCCAAAACTCTCTAACACAATAACCTCTCCATGCGCGCAACTAACAGGCAAAAACACTGGCCACGCCCGTGACCGGCCGCGATCCTAACGCCGTGCAAGCGGGTTGGCAACGTAATAAACTTCATGTTGTTGGTTAAAAATTGTCGAAACATTGTTGAAAACGTCGGCATCGAATTAAAAAGCAAGAGTCGGCGTGTTTCGCCAACGGCCCGTCACTATGCTGGTTAACATCGAAACCGCAGTGAGGAACGGATGATGAAAAACGTAATCGACAGCGCCGATCCGCGCTGGCTGGCGATCGTCAGCCGCGACAAGCACGCCGACGGCCGCTTTATCTACGCGGTGAAAACCACCGGCGTGTATTGCTCGCCTTCCTGCCCGTCACGCCAGCCGAATCGGCAAAACGTGGAGCTGTTCGACGATGCGGAACAGGCGGAGGCGGCGGGTTATCGGCCCTGCAAACGCTGCCGCCAGGGGCTGACGCCGTTGACGGAGCAGCATGCGCGGCAGATAGCCGAGGCCTGCCGCTATATCGAACGGGCGGAGAAAGCGCCGTCGCTGCAGACGCTGGCGCGCCACGTCGGGTTGAGCCAATACCATTTCCACCGGCTGTTCAAAGCGATCACCGGCCTGACGCCGAAAGGCTACGCCGACGCGCAGCGCAGCCAGCGCTTGCGCACCGGTCTTTCACAGCAGGAGACGGTGACCGACGCGATATTCGACGCCGGCTATGGCGCCAACGGCCGCTTCTACCAGCAAGCCAACGCCGCGCTGGGCATGACGCCGAAGGCCTACCGGGCGGGCGGCAAAGGCATGCGCATCCATTTTGCTGTTGGGCGCTGTTCGCTGGGTGAGATCCTGGCGGCGCAGAGCGAGGTGGGCATTTGCGCCATTCTGCTGGGGGACGATGCGCAGCAGCTGGTGCAGGATCTGCAGGATAAATTCCCCAACGCCGAGCTGATCGGCGGTGACGCGCAGTATGAAGTGCTGATGGCGCAGGTGGTGGGCCTGATCGAAGCGCCGGAGAGCGGGCTGGCGCTGCCGCTGGATATTCGCGGCACTGCGTTTCAACAGCGGGTCTGGCGGGCGCTGCAGGCGATACCGGTCGGCGAAACCGTCAGCTATGCCGATATCGCCCGGCGCATCGGCGCGCCGAAAGCGGTGCGCGCGGTGGCCGGCGCCTGCGCCGCCAACGTGCTGGCGGTGGCAATCCCCTGTCACCGGGTGGTGCGCAACGACGGCGCCTTGTCCGGTTATCGCTGGGGCGTCGAGCGCAAGAAAGCCTTGCTGGAAAAGGAGGCGCAGCGATGAGCGGCGCGCTGGCGGCGCGGTTGGCCGAATTGGACTGGGCGGCGATCGAACGCGAACTTGATGCGCAGGGGGGCGCGCGCCTGCCGGGCGTGCTCAGCGCCGAGCTGTGCCGGCAATTGGCGGCGCTTTATCCGCATGGCGAGCACTTCCGCAGCCGCATTGTCATGGCGCGGCACGGTTTTGGTCGCGGCGAGTACCAGTATTTTGCGTATCCGTTACCGCCCCCGGTGGCCGAAGTGCGCGGCCTGCTGTACGCGCGGTTGGCGCCGTTGGCCAATCGCTGGAACGCCATGCTGGGTCTGGCGGCGCGTTATCCCGCCGAACACGAGGCCTACCTGACTGAATGCCATCAGGCCGGCCAGCGGCGGCCAACGCCGCTGCTGTTGCGTTACACGGAGGGGGATTACAACTGCCTGCATCAGGATCTGTACGGCGAACGGGTGTTTCCGCTGCAGGTAGCGTTTTTGCTCTCCGCCCCTGAACGGGATTTCACCGGCGGCGAGTTTGTGCTGACCGAGCAGCGGCCGCGGATGCAGAGCCGGCCGGAGGTGGTGCCCTTGCAGCAGGGCGACGCGGTGGTGTTCGCGGTGCATCATCGGCCGGTGGCGGGGGCGAGAGGCTACTATCGGGTCAATCTGCGCCACGGCGTCAGCCGGATACGCACCGGCCAACGCCACACGCTAGGGGTGATCTTTCACGACGCGTTATAGCTTGCGCGCCAGCAGGGTGGCGAAGCGCAGCGAGATGCGGTTGCCGGCGGCGTCGGTCTTGTGCAGTTGCCCGACGTCCTCGTTGTATTTGAGGATCTGCCAGTCGCGGTAATAGTGCTTCAGCTCGCCCGGCTTGAAGGTGAACGGGAACGGCAGCGGGCAGGGATAATCTTCGGTATCCATCGCCGCCACGATCAGATTATGGCCGCCGGGCACGGTGCTGTCCTGCATGTTTTGCACGATATGCGGGATCTGCTGGCGCTCGAGGAACATCAACACCACGGTGGACAGGATGAAGTCGTACTCGCCGCTGAAGCGGTGAGTATTGAGATCCTGCACCCCGGCGCTCAGGCGGGTCAGCTGCTCGGCGTCGATGATCTGATTGAGGCGAGCTATCGACGGCACGTGCTTGTCCCAGGCGGTGACGTCGAAACCTTTCAGATTGAGATAGAGCGAATTGCGGCCGCCGCCGCAGCCCAGATCCAGCGCCTTGCCCGGTGCGATGCGCGCCGCCGCCTCGATCACTTCGGAGTGGGTGCGCGTCAGTTCGTATTTCTTGTGGTAGTAATCTTCCGGCGTGCAGTAGAACGCCAGCCGGCAGGTCATGTCGTCCGAGAAGGAAACGATGCGATGCCACTGCTGCGGTTCGATAAACGGCGGCTGGCTTTCGGGGCTAAACTGCCAGGTCTCGGTGGTAGCGGCGTCTTCGGTCATCATGGCGAACGTCAGGTTGCCGCTCAGCACGGTGAGCTTCGCCCAGGTGCCGCTCTGGGTGTTGTGGCGCTGGCGAAAGGCTTCCGGCAGTGTGTCGCTGTTCCATTCCGGCAGGGTTTTATAGCAAAGCAGCTGCTGCTCCATAGGGGGCTCCTCTGGCTGGGCAAACAAAGTGATTTATATGATGTATATAAAATACATCTTTATCGATCGTTTGAACATAGCGGCCTGACGGAAAGGCGCGGCGATATCTTTATACTGGATTGTGCGCGGCGGCTGGGCTAATTTCAGTGCTGTTCATGTCATCACGTTCAGGGAAAAGATGCCGATATCTCGTTTATTCCACCCGATGCCCTTCCGTTTGCTGAGCCTGGCCGCGCTGCTGGCGCTGGCGGGCTGTACCAGCAAAACCACCACCACGGTGCCGGCGGCGCGCCCCGCCGACGTCAAAGCCCGACTGATGACGCTGATCCCGGCCAACGCCGGCGATCGTCAGGGCTGGGCCACCGATATTACCGCCGCCTTCGCCGCGCAGGGCATTGAACCGAGCGATGAGAACCTGTGTTCGGTGCTGGCGGTGACCGAACAAGAGTCGACGTTCCAGGCTAACCCGCAGGTGCCGGGGCTGCCGAAGATCGCCTGGAAAGAGATCGACCGCCGTGCCGATCAGATGCACATCCCGAACTTTTTGGTGCATACCGCGTTGAAGATCTCGTCGTCGAACGGCCAGAGCTACAGCGAGCGTCTGGATAAGGTGCGCACGGAGAAGGATCTGAGCGATATCTTCGATGACATGATCGACCGCGTGCCGATGGGACAGAAGCTGTTCGGCCATTTGAACCCGGTACATACCGGCGGCCCGATGCAGGTGAGCATCGCCTTCGCCGAGGCGCACGCCAAAGGGTATCCTTATCCGGTCGACGGCTCGATTCGCCGCGAAGTTTTCAGCCGGCGCGGCGGCATGTACTTCGGCATTATGCATTTGCTGGGGTACCCGGCCGATTACAGCCGGCCGATTTACCGCTTTGCCGACTTCAACGCCGGCTGGTACGCCAGCCGCAACGCGGCGTTCCAAAACGCGGTCAGCCGGGCGAGCGCCATTCCGCTGGCGCTGGACGGCGATCTGATCGATTTCAGCAGCGACAAGCCCGGCTCGACCGAGCTGGCGGTGCGTACGCTCGGCAAGCGCCTGAACATGAGCGACAGCGCCATTCGCCGGGCGCTTGAGAAAGGCGATACGGCTGACTTTGCAGATACCGACCTGTATAAGAAGGTCTTTGCGTTGGCGGGCGGCAAGCTGCCGCGTGAGATGCTGCCGGGTATTCAGCTGGAAAGCCCGAAAATCACCCGCAAGCTGACCACCGCCTGGTTCGCCAAGCGGGTGGATGAACGCCGGCAGCGCTGCATGGCGCGTGCCGGCGGGTAACGGTATGAAAAACGCCGCCGGTGGCCTGAACCACCGGCGGCGCGATGATCGCGCCTCAGGCGCTGCGGCGCGGGTTGGTCAGGCCGAAGTTAAAACTGTTGCAGCGGTTGCAGAACTCTTTCATCACCGGCGGCGTGTCCATCATCGGCACTTTCACCTCGATAAACGCCAGCCGATCCTGCCGCGAGGCGTGTTCCAGGGCCATTTCCAGCTGTTGTGTGGTTTCCACCGCCACGCTGAACGGCTGCGCCTGGGTATTCAATACCGCCGGCAGTTTGGCGTAGTCCCACGGGCTGATGTCGTTGTAGGACGAGTTTTCGCCGAGGATATAGCGTTCGATAGTGTAACCGTCGTTGTTGATCAGGAAGATGATCGGCTTTTGTTCGCAGCGCAGCAGGGTGGACACTTCCTGCGCGGTAAGCTGGAAGGAGCCGTCGCCGATGAACAGCAGGTGACGGCGCTCAGGGGCCGCCATCAGGGTGCCGAGCAGCGCCGGCAGGGTATAACCGATCGAGCCCCAAATCGGTTGGTTGACCACCTTGACGCCGTCCGGCATGCGCATGCCGCCGATGGCCGCGCCGGAGGTGCCGTTTTCCACCACCACCACGTCATCCGCCCGGATGAAGCGTTGGATCCGCCGCCACAGATAGGCCTGGTCGATAGGCGCGTCGCTCGGCGTCGCCAGCTTGTCACGCGGATCGGCCAGCGGTGATAAAAACTGCGCCGGCGCGTCTTCGCTCAGATCCAGCAGCGCCTGCAGCAGATCCGCCGTCGCTACCGCCGGGTAGGAGGTGTTGTCCAACGTCATCGAGAACGGCTGAATATCCACCTGAGCGGCGGCGGGAATTTGCTGCGAGAAATAGCCGGTGGTGGAGTCCACCAGACGCACACCGAAACTCAGCACGCAGTCTGAGTGGGCCATGCGTTCATACAATTCGGGGCGCGACAGGTTGCCGCTGTAGCCGCCCATCCAGCCGGCGGTGTTTTCCGGGATAATGCATTTGGCGGTTGGCATGTTGGTCAGCGGTATGGCGAAGCGGTGAGCGACATCGATAACCTGCTGCTGCAACTGGTAGCGATCCACCATTTGGTCGACCAATATGATCGGGCGCTGCGCGCGCTTTATTTTGGTTAACAGCGCCATTGCCGCCAATTGCAAATTGTATTTATCGCTCGCCGGCAATTGCGGCGCTGCTGCGGCTGCGGTGATTTCAATTTCGATATCGCAAATATCAGACGGCAGCTGTAAATACACCGGTTTCTTCTCTATCCAGGCGCGAGAAATAACGCGTGGAATTTCCTGCGCGGCATTTTCCGGCGTGATAAGAGCCTGAGCGACGGTGAATTGTTTAAAGCAGTTCATGACGTTGTCGAAATTGCCGTCGCCCAGGGTATGGTGCAATAGCTGATGATTCTTCATCGCGTGCAGCGGCGGCGTGCCGGCGATGCAGACCACCGGCGAGGATTCGGCATAGGCGCCGGCGATGCCGGACAGCGCGGCCAGATCGCCGACGCCGTAGGTGACGATCAGCGCGCCGGCGCCTTTCATCCGTGCGTAACCGTCGGCGGCGTAGGAGGCGTTCAATTCATTACAGTTGCCGACAAACGCCAGCCGCTCGTCGTTTTCCAGCAGCTCCAGCAGGCTGAGGTTATAGTCGCCGGGCACGCCATAAATACGATCGACGTTCAGGGCGTGAAGCTGTTGCAGAATGAATGACCCGATAGTTATTTTCATTGATTGCTCCGGATTATTTATCTTTATTTTGTCAGGCGAAAATCAGCAAAAATAAATTGCTGGCGATGTTGTGTCGTTAGCATTAACAGTTATTTAAAGTGTCGGCTTGTTCAAGATAGGGTTGGCAGCCGGAAAATGGGCGGTTTGTATTCGGCGCTTTACGCGATTGAGTAATACATAAAAAGTAGGGGTATTGCGTATTGGCGTGCGGCGGTATTTTTCCTTGATGGAATATCAGCAGAGAAACGGCGCCGCGTTGGCATTTATCATGACGCAGGGGGAGTTACCCGGTACTTTTGATGCCGCGTTAAATCCTGCCAGGCGGCACCCGGCTGTGAGTCTGAGAAAGAAAAACCGACGCTGACGTAAAGGGGGATTTTGGTGATCCGCCGCACGCTTATTTAAAGAAACCTTCCAGCAACCAATTAAAAACAAAAAATTAACAATGAGGTTTTTTTATTCGGTCATGGTTGTCAGTTTTGCTTTACAGATGCCGCAATGCGCGCCGCGTCGGGCCGGCGTTAAAATACGCCGCCACGGGCGCTAATATAACGTGGCGGTCGTCACATTCTGTGGGAAGTGATACGTAAACTTTTCTCTACGTGCGCACGGATGGCGTATACCTACCAGAGGGGCTCATGTCCCAGCGGTGCTGGCCTGAGAGGGGGGCGTGTGATGAAAGGCTATCGACACATTCTGGTACTGATTCACGATGAGCGCGATGGGCTGCCGTTGTTGCGTAAAACGGTGGCGATGGTGGGTGGGCTGCCGATCGCCATCACCGTCGGCCACCTTAACGCCGACTATGCGGAGCTGGAGTACGGCAGCGATGCGCTGGTCAAAGATCGCTAGGCGCAGGAGGTGATCGCCGCCAAGGCGATGCTGAGCCGGCTGGTGAGCGCCGTCGAGGCGCCGGTTGCGGTCAAGGAAATCGTCACTATCCGGCGCTTTAAGGACGTCAGCGATTTCATTCATCAGGCCGGTATCGATCTGGTGGTGGTCGGGCACCAAAATCGCCTGTTCGGTCTCTATTCCTCTTATTCCCTGGAGTTTGTGAATCGTCTCGATGTCGATGTGTTGGTCAAGCACCTTGCCCGCGAGTCGTGTGCGACAAAGCGGACTTTTCCCACGGCTTTGCCGCCCGAAAGGCGATAGCATACGCAGGCCGGTGCAGCCTGTTAAAAGTTATCGGGAATTTTCCGGTGCTAAACTTAACCAAAGCACAACGGGCGTTGGATAAATTAGATACAGCTTGATCTTGCCTGGGCTATCGGTAAAAATCTGCGGCCGTATTTTTACAGGAGCTTTACGATGTTTCTCAAACGGACTCTTTTGGCATGTTCTCTGGCGTTGATATTTCCTGCACTGCCTTCTTACGCTGAGGTTGGTACAGAAAGTGGCAATACCGCGCAGGCTGAAAAACCGGGTCTATGGCAGCGTTTTACCCATAACGTGGCGGAGACCTGGAACAACTCGCCTAACCACGATCTCTATATCCCGGCCATCACCTGGCACAACCGTTGGACTTATGATGATGAGCATATCGATAAGTACAACGAACGCCCGTGGGGCGCCGGTTACGGCATCTCCCGCTACGACAGCGACGGTGACTGGCACGGCATCTACATCATGGCGTTCAAGGATTCCTTCAACAAATGGGAGCCGATCGGCGGCTACGCCTACGAGAAGATCTGGCGCCCGCTGGATGACAAGGATTTCCGCCTGGGGCTGGGCTTCACCGCCAGCGTCACCGCGCGCGACAACTGGAATTACATCCCTATCCCGGCGCCGCTGCCGCTGGCCTCTATCGGCTATCAGCGGCTGACGTTCCAGGCGACCTACATTCCCGGCACCTATAACAACGGCAACGTGTTCTTCGCCTGGCTGCGCTGGCAGTTCTAAACTTCCTGAATTCCGAAAAACGGCGCGGCGGCGAGATAAAAGGAACTTGTCGCCGCAGGCGGCGTCGGAGAGGTATCCCGGCGCGCTGCGCCGATTGCATGCCGTTATGACAGGAGTTTCACCACTATGATCACCAAACATCGTTTATTGCTGGCTTTGGCGCTGTCCGCGACCCTGGCCAGCGGCGCCACCCAGGCCGCCGGGCTGATGGATTCCCTCAGCAGCGCGGCGGGCGAACTGAGCAAGTCGGGCGGCGACAGCAGCGGCGGCATGTCGCTCTCCTCGTTGACCGGCCTGCTGAACGGCGGCGACAAGGCGTTGAGCTCCAGCAGCATGACCAATGCCGCCGGTATCCTGCAGTACTGCGTGAAAAACAACGTGCTGTCGGCTAACGGTGCCGAAGGGGTGAAAGATCAGCTGCTCAGCAAGCTGGGCATCACCAGCACCGAAAACGCCAAGAGCCAGGATTATCAGCAGGGCCTGGGCGGCTTGCTGCAGACCGGCGAAGGCAAGAGCCTGGATCTCAACAGCCTGGGCACCTCGCAGATCACCGAGAAGGTGAAGCAAAAAGCCTGCGATCTGGTGCTGAAACAGGGCAAATCCTTTATTTCATGATCTAAGAACGGCGGAGCGCTCCGCCGTTCGTTTTTGTATAAGCTGGAAAAATGAAAAAAACGTTGATGCTTTCCCTGCTGGCAGGGATGACGATGTTGCAGGGGTGTTCCGTGAAATCTAACGAGGCGCCGCCACCGCCGCAGGTGAAACCGATCGGCATGGCGAACCCGGCCGACGTGTACTGCACCCAAATCGGCGGCAAGCTGAACGCCAAAGAGAATGCGGCAGGCCAGTATTCCACCTGTACCTTGCCGAGTGGGCAGGAAATTGAAAGCTGGGAACTGTTCCGCCGCGATCATCCGGTGAAAAAGTAACCCTATGCGGCGCCGGCTCTGCTGCCCGGCGCCCGCTCAGAATTGGCGATCGCCTATCGGCTGCAGCTGCAGGCTGCCGTCCTTCCGCAGCGTCAGCGGCATGCGCCAATCACGCTGTTTATCCAGGTTGAACGGCCGGGAGCGGAACATGCAGCCGGTCTTGATATTCTTGATTTTCATCACGTGTTCCGCGTTCGTATTGATTTTCACCTCGAAGCTGCCGGCGGGCGGAATAAAGACTTCCGCCAGCTGTTGCGGCGCCGCTGGCGTTTCCAGCTTGACCAGCACCGCGAAATCGTTGCCCTGATTATCCAACGTCAGCCGATGCAGGCCGGATGCGGGCAGCCGCGTTGGCTGATGCAGATAACCCGCTGAGGCGGGCCACGGCTGCCCGGCATTGTCATGCAGCGGCCCGCCGCACTGTTCGCGCGCCTCCCGCAGCGGCATTTCGCGCTTGATGGCGCGATTGTAATCGGCGGGGGCGGCGAGACTGAACTCGTCGTCATATTGGTGGGCGCGCAGATAGCGCTTGGCGCCGAGCACCCCAACGGCGACCAGCATGAAGAACAAAAATATCCTCAGGCGATTTTTGAAAATCAGCCCGAACAGCTTCCCGGGGAGTTGAAACAGCCACCTTGCGATCGTCAATAACATCGTTTTCCCTTAGCGTCCAAGCCGTTACGTCTGCGGTAACTTCGCTTGCCTCAGTATAGCCAACATCCCGCAGGCGAAAATCCTGCCCGGCGATTTTTCTTCCGCTCTGCATTGTACGTTTGTGTTTGTTTGTGTACATTCATGATCACTTTAGCGTCACCGGATTGACATGATGTCCAAACTGTTACCGAATGAGCGTCACCAGGCCATTCTTGACACGCTCCGCCAACAGGGGCGGGTGCTGGCCCTGGAGATGGCGCAGCGGCTGAACACCACCGAAGCGACCATCCGCCGCGATCTGCGCCAGCTGGCGGCGCAGAACCTGTGCAAACGCATCTATGGCGGCGCGTTGGCGCCGACGCCGGCCGAGGGGCCCGTTGCGGCGCGCATTGCGCTCAGCGGTGACGAGAAGCTGGCGCTGGCACAGACCGCGCTGGGGGTGATCGGTGAAGAACAGCTGATCTTCCTCGACGCCGGCAGCACCCACCTGTATCTGGCGGATCTGTTGCCGCGCGACCGGCGTTTGACGGTGGTGACCAATGCATTGAGCATCGCCGGCAAAATGCTGGAGCGGCCGGGGATCCGCACCATCCTGATCGGCGGCGAGTTGGATGCGCAGGTCGGCGGCTGCGTGGACGCCAAGGCCGCGGAAGAGATCGACGGTTTCCATTTCGATTTGGTGTTTACCGGCATCTGCGCCTACGACCCGGCCGGCGGCTTCTCCGCGCTGAGCTACCAGGACGCCACCTTTAAAAAGCGGCTGTTGACGCGCGCCGGCAGCGTGGCGGTGCTGTGCACCCGCGACAAGCTCAATACCTACGCCCCTTACCCCTTCCTGCCCGCCGGGCGGGTGGATCATCTGGTGACGGCGCGCGGCGCGCACCCGCAGCTTGAGCTGCAGGTGGCGCAGGGCGGCGGCCAGGTTTGGCACAGCGATTTACCGACCGGAGAATGATGATGAAAATAGCCCATGTTGCCCTGTGGACCCGTGACATCGACGCGCAGCTGGCATTTTGGCAGCGTTATTTCAATGGTGCCGCGGGGGAGGAGTATGTCAGCCGCAACCGGCCGGGGTTCGTTTCCCGCTTCGTCAGCCTGGCGGCCGGGCCGTCGCTGGAGATCATGCACGTGCCGACGTTGCTGCCGGCGCAGGAGCAGGAGGAGCGGGTCGGTTGGGCGCACATCGCGCTGTCGCTGGGGGATGAGCGGCAGGTCGAGCGGTTGGCGCAGCGCGCGCAGCAGGAGGGCATTTTGCTGTCCGCGCCGCGCTGGACCGGCGACGGCTTCTACGAGGCCGTCATTCGCGATCCAGACGGCAACGCGATCGAAATCACCGCCTGATCACTCTTCTTCAATGCTGGCGAATTGCTCGCCCAGATAGTCGAGCAGCAGCCGCACCGCCGGCAGCAGGCCGCGGCGCGACGGGTAAACCGCATGCACCACGCCGCCCTGCGGCTGCCAGCCCGGCAACAGTTGCACCAGCTCGCCGCGCAGCATGTCGTCGCGCATCATCATCGCCGGCAGTTGTACGATGCCGGCGCCGGCGATGGCGGCGGTGCGCAGCATCAGCATGTCGTCGGTGACCAGCCGCGGCGTGTGTTCCCACTCCACCCGTTCACCCTGTGGGCCGGTCAGCCGCCATTGGTGCTGACCGCGCGCCGGGCCGAGATCGAGCGTCGGGTATTTACGCAGGTCTTCCGGCGTGTGCGCCGGCCCGAGGGTGCGCACCAGCGCCGGGCTGGCGGCAACGCACCAGGTGCGCTGCGCCAGGATTTTCAGCACCAGATCGCTGTCCTCCAGCGGCGGCGGCCGCACGCGGATCGCCAGATCCAACCCTTCCCCCACCACGTCCACCCGGCGGTTGGTGGCCTCCAGATGCACCGTCACCTTGGGATAATCGGCCATAAAGGCCGCCACCATGCTGCCGACGCGGGTGTGCAGGATCGCCACCGGGCAGGACATGCGCACCGTGCCGCAGGGCTCGGCGCGCGTCTGCTCGATCGCCTGCTGCGCCGCTTCCGCTTCCACCAGCATTGCCTTGCAGTGCGCGTAATAAGTTTGGCCGACCTCGGTCACCGAGAAGCGCCGCGTCGAGCGCTGGATCAGGCGCACGCCCAGCCGCTCCTCCAGCAGCGCCACGCGGCGGCTGAGCTTGGATTTGGGAATGCCCAGCGCCCGGCCGGCGGGGGCGAATCCCTGGTGATCGACCACGCTGGCGAAGAAAAACAGATCGTTCAGATCGGTCAGCATCGCATTCCTTATCGTTCTATCAGTAGAACGCTGAGTGTACATCTTGCCCACTACTGCAGCAAACCCCGGCGGATTAAACTTCTGGCATCAACTTAAGGCCGTGAGGTCTGAAACGGGAGTTCAAGATGAAAAAAATCCTCGGTATTCACAACAGCCCGGAAGCACACTGGGTCGGTAACGGTTTCCTGGTGAATTCGCTGTTCTCTTATAACGATTTGGGGGCGGAAATGAGCCCGTTCCTGCTGCTGGATCACGCGGCGCCGACCAAATTCCGTTCCGCCTCCGGCACCCGTGGCGTGGGGCAGCACCCGCATCGCGGGTTTGAAACGGTGACCATCGTCTATCAGGGCGAAGTGGAACACCGCGACTCGACCGGCAGCGGCGGGGTGATTGGCCCCGGCGACGTCCAGTGGATGACCGCCGCCTCCGGCATCTTGCACGAAGAGTTCCATTCGCGGGACTTCTCGCGCAACGGCGGCACCATGGAAATGGTGCAGCTGTGGGTCAACCTGCCGGCCAAGGACAAAATGGCCGAGCCGGGTTACCAGACGCTGCTGAACGCCGATATTCCGGTGGTTCCGCTGGCGGACGGCGCAGGGCAGGTGCGGGTGATCGCCGGTGACTTCGGCGGCCATGCCGGCCCGGCGCGCACCTTCAGCCCGCTCAACGTGTGGGACATGAAGTTGAATGCCGGCCATACCACCACGCTGACGGTGAAAGAAGGCCATACGCTGGCGCTGGTGATGCTGCACGGCGCGATCCTGGTTAACGGCGAAGATGTGGTGCGTGAAACCCAAATGGTGCGTTTCGACCGGGCGGGGGATTCGATCACTATCGAAGCCAACAACGACGTCGCGCTGTTGGTGCTGAGCGGCGAACCGATCGATGAGCCTATCGTCGGCTACGGCCCGTTCGTCATGAACAGCGAAGCGGAAATCCAGCAGGCGTTCCGCGATTTCAACAGCGGCAAGTTCGGCAGCATGAACGCCGAAGCGAGCGCCGGTTGAACCTTGGCATCTGGGGCGGGAAGTGTTCTCGGTTCCAGACGCCACACTTAAACCTCAACGCCCCGCCACACCGGCGGGGCATTTCATCCGCAACATCAAACCCCACAGGAGTAAAACCATGACTGCAAATTACAAACGCCTCGACAAAGATCAGGCCGCCGTATTGCTGGTGGATCATCAGGCAGGGCTGCTTTCGCTGGTGCGCGACATCGATCCCGATCGGTTTAAAAACAACGTGCTGGCGCTGGGTGATTTAGCGAAGTATTTCAACCTGCCGACCATTCTGACCACCAGTTTTGAAAACGGCCCCAACGGCCCGCTGGTGCCGGAACTGAAAGCCCAATTCCCCGATGCTCCCTTCATTCCGCGCCCTGGCCAGATCAACGCCTGGGACAACGACGACTTCGTCAACGCGGTAAAAGCCACCGGCCGCAAGCAGCTGATCATCGCCGGCGTGGTGACCGAAGTGTGCGTGGCATTCCCGGCACTGTCTGCGCTCAATGAAGGCTTCGAAGTGTTTGTGGTGACCGACGCCTCCGGCACCTTCAATGAACTGACCCGTCAGTCGGCCTGGAGCCGCATGGAAGCCGCCGGCGCGCAGTTGATGACCTGGTTCGGCGTCGCCTGCGAGCTGCACCGCGACTGGCGCAACGATATCGAAGGCCTGGGCACGCTGTTCTCCAACCATATCCCGGACTACCGCAATCTGATGACCAGCTACAACACGCTGACCAACGGTAAGTAACGCGATAGATGGGCAGTATTTGCTGCCCATCATTTGTATTTGGATTCTGTAGAAGTACCAACCAACAATGGTTCACTCGCTATAAATTCCCATCTGTTAATACTTCTCTATTTTTTATTGTGATCGGCTTTAGGTCTTTTTGTTCCCATTTTGATTAAGGCTATTTGTTCTGCTATATAACTAATAATTAATGCTAATTCTATTAAATATTGACGGAGTTCTATTTAAGAGCCCCGCTTTGTTGCAAGAAAAGCACTTTTGAACGTGTAATTTAAGACTACAGCGATTTAACACAGCAGAGGGATGGTTGATGAATGCATTCAGAGATAAGCTTAAGGCTCATGTTCTTCATGTGGCCTCTGTAGGTCAGCATTGCAATACTGAGGAAACGACTAAGCAGGCATTAATTTTGCCGTTATTAGAAACCCTAGGCTTTCATCCATATGATCCGACTAAAGTGAAGGCGGAGTATGGTGCTGATTTTCCAGGTGTTAAGGTAGGTGAGCGCGTTGATTACGCCCTTTTTTGCCATGCGGTTCCCGTTATGTTCATCGAGGCGAAGTCTTTCAATCAAAATCTGTCAAATCATAGCCCCCAGCTATCTCGTTATTTTAATGCGACACCGGAGGTCACGGTTTCTGCAATAACCAATGGAAAAGAATGGCGATTTTTCACCGATCTGAAAGATAAGAACATCATGGATGATACGCCATTCCTGAAAATAGATTTTAATAATCTAAATGATTCTGATATTGATCAGCTCTATAGATTTAGACACGACCAATTTCAGCCGGAAGCGCTGCGGACTTTAGCTGAAGAAAGTATCTATCTGATTTCATTTACAAAAACTATCAGCGCCAGCCTTCGAGACGTTGATTCAGATTTTGTTCGTTATGTGGCAAGTCGCTCTAACGTTCAGCGTCAGCTAAACCAACGATTTTTGGACACAATAACGCCATTGGTTCGTTTGGCTGTTGAAAAAGCGGTGAGTGCGATGGTCGTTTCTGGTCTGTCAGTGACGTCGGAAAATGTTGTAGCGTCTGAACCTTCAGATGAAGGTGAAACGCAAAACAGACCCGATCCGCTCGCCCCTATCGTTGACCCCGAGAATAGTAAAATAGTGACGACCTTTGCAGAAAGGTGCTTGTTTGACAATGTGGCGATGATCTTGGGCACTGAGGCAGAGTTGATTGCGAAAGACACGGAAAGCTATTACAGCATCCTCTTTCAAGGAAAGACGACGCGATGGGTTTTGCGTTATTTCGACAATAAACAACGCCCAACCATTTTGCTTCCGCTTGAGATAGACGATGCCAGGCAGGCTGAGATAACTCGCGCCGGCCTGGAGTTGGCTGCAGGGGGGCATATCATTATCGACCGCCCGGAAAATATTTTGCGGCTAACGGGTTTGATCGTTGATTCTTACCAATATTGTATTAATGACGAAAACTTTAGGCAGAAGAGAAAAGATAAGCAGGAAAGTTAGTCCATGCCCACTTTAAGCCGGTGATTGGAAAAAGAACATGAAGAGCTTTCCACGTAGGGCGGCATGTGCCGTGCGGAAAGTGGGAAAGATCTGAATGCTTACCAAATCTTCTGTTTTCATCACGTTAGACGCGGGATGTAAGCAAAGCGCAGCGGGGCGAAAAGGTAGCGAAAAGCGGCTTTCTCATTGGCCGGGGGCGGGGTAGCGTAATCCCGAACCCGGCAAATGAGGCTAATTCAATGAAACAAGCAATCAAGATCCTGGCGCTGCCCTGCATGGGCATGGCGCTATTGTTCAGCGCGAGCGCGATGTCGGCGCCTGAGAAGCCTGCGGCCAACGCGTTGCCGCCTTTGATGGATGCGCCGATGCGCATGCCGCCTTTCCCGGGCGGGCACCCGCCCAAGCCGGGGTTCTGCCACGGCGGCGAGCTGTTCTGCGCCACCTCGGCCAGCGACAATCCGGTGGAAACCATCAACAAACTGACGGCGGTGATCCCGGCGGGCAGCGCCAAACATTACGAAGTGCGCGTCGCGGTGGTGGCCGTGCCTGACGCACCGCCTGCGCCTTAACGGACTCTGTCATCCCGCTCTGGCCTGAGCGCGCCAGGCGCGTTAGGCTAAGGAGAGCGTTTTACGGGAGGCGGGATGACCCCTTTATCACAGCTGCCTTATCTCCAGCCCGGCGAGCGCGCGCTGTTGTTCGACGGCGAATGCAATCTGTGTCACGGGCTGGTGAGATACCTTATTCGCGCCGATCGGCAGCGGCGTATTCTGTTGGCAACGGTGCAATCCGTCGAAGGGCAGGCGATCCTGCTGGCGTTGGGGTTGCCGACCGATCGTTTCGATTCCGTGGTCTATGTTGAGCAGGGGCGTTATTGGCTGCGTTCGGCGGCGTTGTTTCAGGCGCTGCGCCAATTGGCTTGGCCATACCGCGCGCTGGCGCTGGCGCTGGGGCGTTATCTGCCGTCGAAGCTGGCGGACAAGGTGTACGACGCGGTCGCCGGCAATCGCTACCGGCTGTTTGGCCGCAACGACGGCGCCGGTCTGCCGGGTGCCGATCAGCCCGGGCGCTATCTGCCGCGGCGACGGGAACCGCCGGCCTGAGCTTTACGCTTCTTTACCATCCAACCGCTTGAAATATCAGCACTCCAGCTCCATATAATGGAACATTCAACCAACAAGGAGCGCGTATGGGAATCAGTGAAGAAGAGCGCATTCGCCGTTTGACCCAGGAGAAAAACGACATGGGCAATACGGCGAAATGGGTGGCGATCGTTTCCGCCGTGTACTTTGCCTTGATGGTGTTTTACGGCCACCCGACCGGCGTGTTGGCGATGTCGGGCGCGGTGTTCATCGTGTCGACCACCACCTGGCTGAAAAAGCGTAAGAAGGTCAAATCTTATCGCATGGCATTGGCCAGAATCAGCGACGATCAGCCCTGATAGTCGCCGCGCTTTAGTGTATACACCAGGCTCGGCGCCGCGCCGGGCACGTCATCCAGCGTATCCACCCGCCGCATGCCGATCTTTTCCAGCACTCGCCACGACGCCTGATTCTCCGCGCGCACAATGGCGGAAATTTCCTCCATCGCCAATCCGACAAAACCATATTGCAGCGAAGCCCGCGCCATCTCGGTGGCCAACCCCATGCCCCAGACGCGAGTATCGAATCGATAGCCGAGGTTCACGGTGCGCTGCGCGCCGAGCGGTTTCCAGGACAATCCGCCAAAGCCGATGATCCAATCCGGCCGTTCGCGCAGGGCGATCGCCCAGGAACCGTAACCGTGTTGTTGCCACCCGGAAATTCTCTCTTGCAGCGCCGAGATAGCCTGCGCTTCGCTGGTGAGCGGGCCGGCGGGATTGAAACGCTGGGTTTGCGGATCGCCGAAGATGGCGTAGAAGCGTTCGAGATCCGCCATCACCGGCGGGCGCATCTGCAGGCGTTCGCTGAAAAAAGGGTCTGAAGGAGTAAGGCTCATCATCGTTTCTCCCGGCTGGATAAATGAACAGTGTTCACTGTAGACCAGATTGGTGAAACGGGGAATCCCCCTCTGCGGGTGAGAGGGGGCGAAGGGAATTACAGGAAGGAGTCGTCGTCGTCGCTGTAATCGTCGTCGGCGTAATCCGTGTCGTCCTGATAGCTGGCGTTCTGGAAGCCGTTGTCCTGGTTCAGGAAGCTGCCACCATCGCCGTTGTTGAAGGTATCAAGGTTGTTGGAGGCGTCGAAATTGCGCATTGCGCTGTCGTCCAGCGGCGCCGGGGTTTCCTCGATAATATTTACGATTTCCTGTGGTTGCGAATGGCGGAACATGCCGGTCAGCATGTCGGCCAACACCACGCCGCCGGCGACGCCCGCCGCCGTTTGCAAGGCGCCTCCCAGGAAGCCGCCGGCGCGTGAGGGCGCCGCCTGCTGCGGTTGGGCATAGGCAGGCTGCTGCTGCGCGTAGCCCCCCTGCTGCGCGTTGTTCCAGGCCGCCGTATTTTGCTGCTGCGCCTGATACTGTTCACGCGGGCTTGGCGTGCGGCTGCCGCCGCCGAACAGACCGGCCAGGAAGCCGCCGCTGCTCTGCTGGCCGTTGGCGGTTTGCTGCAGCTGCGCCACCTGGGCCTCCAGCTCTTTGACCCGCTGATCCATCTGCTTGAGCGCCGCTTCCTGAATGATCATCGCCTGCGCCATGTAATAAGGGGCGGAAGGCTGCTCGCGAATATGCTGGTTGATTTGCTGCTCTGCCTGGAGATCCCGTGGGCCCGTCTTGGTCTCGGCTTCTTTCAGGCGGCCAAACAGACCATCGATAAGGCGTTGTTCTTCGGATTGCATAGGAGTACCTCAGGAGATAAATAACGGTGCTGGATGATCATTATCATCGATATTAATCACCCTAGCGCGTTTACATGAACCAATAAATAAATGGCGGGTAAACTTGCCTATGAATTTGTTACCAATTGCGGCAGCGGGATCAGCATCACCAGCTTCAGACCGGCGTGCTCTGCCGGGTGGAAGGTCAGTTGGCGATAGCGCAGTGTGCCTTGCCGAGAATGCTCGAACGCGCGTTCGCCGCCTTCGCGCGCCATGACGTCATGTTGTTTCCACCAGTGATTAAAGTCTGCGCTGTTGTGCGTCATGTTGCGCACGAAGGCGCGCATCTCTTCGGTATTTTGATGATGGCTGGTCTCGGCGCGAAACTCGGCCACCACGCGGCGAGCGCGTTCCTCCCAATCGCTGACCAGCGTTTTCGCTAATGGGTGGAAGAACATGAAGTGCAGCAGGTTGGGGCTGTTGGCCACATCCAGCCAGCCGCTGAACAGCGCCGCCGCCTGCGGGTTCCAGGCGACGACGTTCCAGGTCACGTCCAGCAGGTAGCAGGGCACCGTCATCTGGTGCACGCTTTGCAGCACCGCGTCGTTGGCGGTTTCGCGGTGTGTTTCCTGCTCGGGGTCGGCGATGCGCGCCAGGGTAAACAGGTAATGGCGTTCGGCCGGGCCGAGCCGCAGCGCCTTGGCGATGCGTGCCAGCGTATAGGGGGAAATGGATACCTCGCGGCCCTGTTCGATCCAGGTATACCAGGTGGCGCTGATGCCGCTGATTTGCGCCAGCTCTTCGCGCCGCAGGCCGCTGGTGCGACGGCGCGAGGAGCTGGGCAGGCCGAGCATTTCCGGCGTGATGCGTTCGCGGTGCGCCCGCAGGAACGCGCCGAGGGCCTTTGGCCCGGATAAAGCTTCTGATGACATAGCGTGGTACCTATTTATACCAGGATAACTGCTCATATTGTACCCGTATAGTAGCCTGATTATAGTAGCCGAAAGCCTTCAGGCACAGGCGCAAGCCGGATAATAACGGGAGCAAACATGAGCATCAGCAACAGCCATAAAAACGCGGTAGACCGGCAGTTCGGCGAGCAGGCCAACGCCTACTTAACCAGCGCGGTGCATGCGCAGGGCAAGGATTTGCAACGCCTTGCACAGTTACTGGAACCGCACGCCGGCGCGCGCCTGCTCGATCTGGGCTGCGGCGCCGGGCATGCCAGCTTCACGGCGGCTGCCAGGGTGGCGCAGGTGGTGGCCTACGATCTGTCGGCGCAAATGTTGGCGGTGGTGAAGCAGGCGGCGGCGGAAAAAGGCCTGAATAACATTCAGCAGCAGCAGGGCGTGGCGGAGTCTTTACCGTTTGAAGACGCCAGCTTCGATCTGGTCATCAGCCGCTATTCGGCGCACCACTGGCACGACGTCGGCCAGGCGCTGCGCGAGGTCAGGCGGGTACTCAAACCGGGCGGCAGCGCGATCTTTATGGACGTGGTCTCGCCGGGGCATCCGCTGCTGGATATCTACCTGCAAACCGTGGAAGTGCTGCGCGACACCTCGCACGTGCGCAACTATGCGCCGGGCGAGTGGCTGACGTTGCTGACCGAAGCCGGGCTGATGGTACGCGAAGTGACGGCGGATCGATTGATGCTGGAGTTCGGCAGTTGGGTGGCGCGTATGCGCACGCCGGCGCATTTCGTCACCGCGATCCGCGCGCTGCAACAAAGCGTGTCGGAAGAGGTGGCGGCGCATTTTGCCATTCAGCTGGACGGCTCCTTTACCAGCGACATCATGATGTTTGAAGTGACGAAGGGCTGAAAGCAACGGGGCAGCCGATGAAGGCTGCCCCGTGAAACGCGATTGACTGCGATACGCTTATTTTTTGTCTTCCAGCAGGCAGCGGTAGATCAGGCCGCCGATAATGCCGCCGACCAGCGGCACCAGCCAGAAGACCCACAGCTGCTGCAGCGCCCAGGTGCCCTGGAAGATCGCTACGCCGGTGCTGCGCGCCGGGTTGACGGAGGTGTTGGTCACCGGGATGCTGATCAGGTGGATCAGCGTCAGCGTCAGGCCGATCGCCAGCGGGGCAAAGCCTGCCGGCGCGCGCTTGTCGGTCACGCCGTGAATAACGATCAGGAAGAAGGCGGTCAGTACCAGCTCAATCACGATCGCGGCTTGCAGAGAATAACCGCCCGGTGAGTGTTCGCCGTAACCGTTGGAGGCGAAGCCGCCTGCGGTGGCGTCGAAACCGGCTTTGCCGCTGGCGATCAAATACAGCACCGCCGCTGCGGCGATGCCGCCGATGACCTGAGCGATAACGTAAGGAATAACGTCTTTCGCCGCGAAACGGCCGCCGGCGAATAAGCCGACGGTGACGGCCGGGTTAAAATGCCCGCCGGAAATATGGCCGACGGCATAGGCCATCGTCACCACGGTCAGACCGAAAGCGAGCGCGACGCCGAGGAAACCAATACCCAGCTGTGGGAATGCCGCTGCCAATACTGCGCTACCACAACCACCAAACACCAACCAAAATGTGCCAAAAAATTCAGCAAAAAGTCGCTTTGACATAGATTCCATCCTGCGGAATAGACTAACGGGCGTTAGCACTAAAAACTATAGAACAGCTTTTTGAGTTCATGCAGATATTCTATAGAATTTTCTTAATGCACCTTGAATAACGGCGGTATTAAATCCCTGACATTTTATTTTGTCTATGAGAAAAACACCGTTTTTCCACGTGCCGACGCGCGTTTGCCGATTTTTTTATCTTTGCTATAAGAATTTACCCTAAGCAAAATGGCGGGCTATTTTCGGGCGGTTTTTTCCAGCGGTTTTCTCCATTCAATACGCTCAGGTTAATTGCTAATTTCTATTTGCCAGCCAACCTTATTGCTTGTTTTACATTTGACGAAGCGCCTGTTGTCATCTAAGTGTCATGCTAAATTAATATCTTCTTCTGCCTGATAACGCTTCATTCAACCTCGGGTAAAAAACATGAGAATAAAATCGCTCTCCCTGCTGTTGGCTTCGCTGTTTCCGGTATTCACCTACGCTGCAGATATTGAGGTGGCGCGTTATGTGGTCGGCTTCCCCGGCGGGGAACGCGTCGCCTATCAGGGGGCGTTTGCCAAGCATTTCCCGCAGGGGTTGCCGGTGGGGATCGGCTCAGGGCTGTCGTTCAATCGCAAGCAGGGCGACGATCTGGTACTGACGACGCTGACCGATCGCGGCCCGAATGCTGATGCCCCTGCGGTGGGCAAGCAAGAAGCCAAGATTTTCGCCAATCCGCAATTCACGCCTCTGTTGATGGACATTCGTATCGGCGGCGGCAAGGCCGTGGCCGAGAATGCGCGGCCCTTGCATGACGAAAAAGGGCCGATTAGCGGGCTGCCGCTGCCGAGCGAACTGATTGGTTCCACGAACGAAGTGGCGTTGAACGACGCGCTGCAACCGCTGTCCGGCGATCGCCGTGGGTTGGATACCGAAGGCGTCATCGGTGACGGCAACGGCGGCTATTGGCTGTGTGACGAGTATGGCCCGTTTCTGATCCATGTCGACGACAAAGGCAAAATTCTCGCCAAATATGGCCCAACGCCGCAGGCCGGCGAGCAGGCGGTGGCGAGCGGTTTGCCGAACATCCTGAAGTGGCGCCAGCCCAACCGCGGTTTTGAGGGGCTGACCCGGATGCCGGATGGGCGCATTCTGGCGGCGGTGCAGAGCACGCTGGATGTCGATGGTAAAAGCAAAAACAAGGCGCAGTTTACCCGGCTGGTGAGCTTCGATCCGCGCAGTGGCAAAACTGCGATGTATGGCTATCCCATCGATATCGACCGCTATAAAAAAGCCAAAGACGCCAAGATTGGCGATATCGTGGCGTTGGACAACCAGCGCATCCTGTTGATTGAACAGGGAACCGATAAAGATAAGACGATGATCAACAAGATCTATCTGGTGGATCTCGCGCAGGCCAGCGATCTGAGTACGTTTGACGGCCAGGGCAAAGCGCTGGAGTTCGACGATGCGCAAGAGCTGGCTAAACGCGGCGTGAAGCTGGCGCAGAAACGGGAAGTGGCGGATCTGCGCCAGTTGGGCTGGCGCCAGGAGAAAGCGGAAGGGCTGGCGCTGATCGACGATCGCACGCTGGCGGTGATCAATGACAACGATTTCGGCTTGCAGGCGAAGCTGGTGGATGCGTCGCCAAAGAGCAAAAAAATCGGTGACTACCAGTTGGAGAAAGGAGGGCGGTTGAGCCTCGACGGCGATAAGACCGATGCCCGTATCGAATTGCGCCCGCTGGAGCAGCCGGAGTCGCTGAGTGAGCTCTGGGTGCTCACCTTGCCGCAACCCTTGAAGTGATCGAGAGGGGGCGACAGCGCCCCCGTCAGACCGTTGAAAAAGGAGGAAAAAACGTGGTTTTTCCTCCTTTGTGGCCATCAGCCGAAAATCAATAAATTGATTTTCCTTGTTTTTTATCCGCTGCTCTCTGCAACCCCGGCAATGGCATGAGGTTTGTCATCAATCTCACAGCGGGGGCGGTGACGCCCCCGTTGGCTTCAGGTCTCCACGTGCCGCTGCGGCGCTCTGCCGCGCGAGATGCTCTCCCACACCGCCACCACCACCATGATCAGCGTCGTCAGGCCATTGACCATCAGCAGATCGGTTAAATAGGCCGCGGGGGCCAATACCGCCAGCGCCAGCAGCCCAACCAGGTGCGACAGCGGGAAGCGGCGATACACCAACCGTTTATACAGCGCGTTGGCGAACAGGTAAATCGCCGGGCCGAGCAGCAGCACCGCCGCTGTGGCGTGTTGGATGCGGCCGTCAGGATGGGCGATCACCAGTTCGTTGGCCACGGCGCAGACGATGATGGCCCCCACCAGCGCGACGTGCACGTAGTGGAAATAAGCGCCCAGCTGGCCGGGGTTTTCCGCCTGGCTGATGGCGTGGCTGCCGGCTTTGCTGCTGGTGTCGAAGTAAACCCACCACATCGCCAGGCTGCCGAGAAAGGCCACCAGCGAAGCGATGAGCACCGGCAGGCTCCAGCTTTCCATTTCGCTCAGGGTGGCGCCGGTGATCAGAATGGTTTCCCCCAGCGCCACGATCACGAACAGCTGGCAGCGCTCCGCCAGATGGTGGCCTTCGATGGTCCATTCGCTGCTGCTGTCCGAGCGCCCCAGCACCGGCAGACGGAAGCCGAACATCGGCGAGACGTATTCGCACAAGACGGCGATCGCCCACAGCGCCAGGCGAGTATGGCCTTCCGCCAGCCCGCCGGCGATCCAGAAAACGGCGGAGATGCACAGCCAGCCGAGGATGCGGCGAAAGTTTTGTTTCAACGGGTGGCCAGGCGCCAGCAGGCGCAATACCGTGGCGGAGCGGCCGACCTGAATAGCGACATAAAACAGCGCGAAGATCAGGCCGCGCTCGCCAAACGCCTGCGGCAGCGCGGCGGCGGCGAACAGCCCCAGCAGCATGATCGCGAACAGCAGCAGGCGGATCTGGCGGGTATCCGGATTGAACCAGTTGGTGACCCAGGCGGTGTATTGCCAGGCCAGCCAGACGGCGAACCACAGCAGCAGGGTTTCCAGCGCGCCGGTCAGCGTCAGGTGATGCAACAGATAGTGGGAAAGTTGGGTCACGGCGAAAACGTAGATCAGATCGAACAGCAGCTCGGAAAATGAGACCGACGCGCCCTGACCGTCACGCACGCGCAGCAGGTTTTGCGACATAAGCGTTCTTCCTTAAAAGGGTAAGCCACAAAATCAGCGTAGCTCAGCGCGCTCCGGCGGGTAAAAAATCTTAAATAGACGCGGCGCGCATGCTTTATCTCGCACCGTCTTTAATTGTTCATCAAATAGGGGTAAGGTGAGGCCTATAAAGTCATTCCCGCCTGAAAATACACACCCGCTCTCACTTCCTCCTTATTCTCATCACAATGATTGATGTTCTTTACGTTGCATGACGTCCGTTTTCATTGGCTAGCGGATAATTAACATCACTGACCACGAGCTAATAAACAAGAACACCTGGAGTCAATCATGAAACTCATCCCAAGCATCGCAGCCGTATTGATCGCCGCCGCTTCATTTTCCACTTTCGCCGCGCCGCTGTCGTCGGTAAAACAGGTCAACAGCGAGCAGGCCGCCAATCTGCAAAGCCTCGGCGTTGTGTCGGTTTCCGGCGTTAGCGGCTCACCGCATGACGCCATCACCGCCCTGAAAGAAAAAGCTGCGGCGGACGGCGCCAGTCATTATCGCATTATCGGTCTGGACACCCCCGGGGACTCCAGCAACTGGCGCGGCAATGCGGAAATTTATCGCTAAGCATTGGTTTTTTTACCCTCTGGCCGCGGCAACGCGGCCAATAAAATAAACGGTCGCAATAATTATCTGAATAGTCGGTGTATAAACGACTTATTCTCAGGTCATTATTACGGCCGTTTTTCTTTGCGTGCCGTTGATGAGGTTGCATTTTATTACAACTGTGTCTACCGCTTTCGGAATCATGTTAATGATTACTTAAGAAATTCGGCTCACATTGAGGGCTTAACCCAAGGAGGCCTCAATGTTAAATGCGACCCGGCTGCAACTGATGAATCACTTCGCTTACCTGCAGCAATTTATGGCTTCACCGCGCACCGTCGGTACGCTGGCGCCTTCTTCCCCGTGGCTGTGTCAGGCGATGCTGAACCAGATTGAATGGACCCGGGCGCTGTCGATCGCGGAACTGGGCGCGGCCGACGGGGTGTTGACCAAACGCATTCTGGGGCGGATGCGCGCCGATGCGGCGCTGGAGGCTTTCGAAATCCAACCCCATTTCGTGCATCGGCTGCGCGGGATAGACGATCGGCGGCTGCAGGTGATGGGCCACTCTGCGACCCGGATGGCCACGGATTACGACGTGGTGTTTTCCTGCCTGCCGCTGTTGTCGATCCCGGTCAGGATCAGCGTGCGCATTCTTCAGCAGGCCCGGCAGCGGCTGCTGGCGCGCAACGGCACGCTGGTGTTGTTTCAATACAGCCACCTGTCGGAAAAATTGCTGTCGCGCTATTTTCACTGGAAGCGCCTGCGGGTAGTGCGCAACCTCCCGCCGGCGCTGGTGTATGTCTGTACGCCGCGTTAGCTACAGCGTTTTCGCCATCACCACCACCTCTTCGTCATGCTGCCGCCGGCGTTCCACGGGATGCCAACCCCAGCCGGCGTACAGCGCTTCCGACTTGTCGGTGATGAGATGCAGAACCGAGTGATGGCGTTGCCGCGCCGCCTCGACGATGGCCATTTCAAGACGGTGGGCGATGCCCTTGCGGCGGTGATCGGGATGCACGAAGACGCCGGCCAGCCACGGAGTGAGATCCTGACGCTGGCGATCGTCGCTGGGCCACAGGCTGGCCATGCCGACCGGACGATCGCCGTCGATCATCATCAGCGTCAGGTGATCGTCGCTTGGCCGGCTGCATTGGGCGAAACGCAGCTGGGTGCGCGCCAGCGAACCGCCGCGCTGTGAACCCCATTGTCCGAAAGCCCAGGCGGCGCACACATCGGCAAACTGCGGGCACTCCGACAGCGGAATGATGCGTTGAGTCATGGAGGTCTCCCGGTTTTTTTGCTGTTTCCCCCTCCTATTTAACCGATTTTTCCGCCATTTTTTTAACTTTTTAAAGCCGCTATTTTAGCGGTTTTACGGTGTTTTACCGCGTGCCCGGCACCGTTTCCCGGATTTCTTTTGGCAATCGCGGCGTGGGATTGCAAGTGCTAATGAGAGTGATTATCATGCGCACACTATTTCCCCCGTTTCGGCTCAATCATGCGCAATTCCCTCATTTTACTGCTGCTTTCCCTGTGGTTCGGCATGTTCTCCGCCCAGGCGAAGACGGTGATCGATATCACCGGCCGCCAGGTCGCGGTGCCGGACAACCCGCAGCGCATCGTGGTGGGGGAGAGCCGCATGTTGTATACGCTGGCGCTGCTGGAGCCGGGCAACCCGGCGCAGCGCATCGTCGGCTGGCCGGCGGATCTGGCGCGCTTTGATGCGCAAAGCTGGCAGCTGTATACGCAGAAGTTTCCACAGATAGCCCAGATCCCCGTCATCAGCGGTAATAACTTTCGCCAGGTCAACATCGAAAGCCTGCTGCAGCTGAAGCCGGATCTGGTGATTCTGGCGCGCTACGCGCGTGAAGACGGCGACAACGATCTGCTGGTTTCCGCACTGAGCAAGGCCGGCGTGGCGGTGATCTACGTCGATCTGCGCATCGATCTGCTGAACAACACCGTGCCGAGCGTGCGGCTGCTGGGCGAAGTGCTCAATCGCCAGCAACGCGCCGAGCAGTTCATCGCGTTTTATCAGCAGCATATGACGGTGATCCGGCAACGGCTGGCGGGCTATCAGGGGCCGAAGCCCAAGGTGATGCTGCACCTGCATCTGGGGCGGCGCGACACCTGTTGCACCACCGCCGCGCACGGCAACCTCGGCGATCTGCTGACCTTCGCCGGCGGCGACAACATCGCCAACGCCAGCGTCAAAGGGGTGTATGGCGAGCTGAACCCGGAAACCATTCTGAGCGCCAATCCCGACGTGTACCTCGCCACCGGCATGGCTGGGCCGCAGGGCAAACGGCTGTCCGATCTGCGCCTCGGGCCGCAGGTCAGCCGACAAGAGGCCGCCGACAGCTTCCGCCAACTGATCGCCAAACAGCCGATGCTGGCCAGCCTGCAGGCGGTGAAAAACCACCGCGCCTGGAGCGTCTGGCACAACTTTTACCTCAGCCCGTACCATGTCGTGCTGGTCGAGATGTTCGCCAAAGCGTTTTACCCGGATCTGTTCGCCGACATCAACCCGCAGCAGACCTTCCAACAGTTGTATCAGCAGTTTTTGCCGTTACCTTTTTCAGGGACCTATTGGAGTCAGTTAGATAATGAATAACAACAAGCGCGGCTGGTGGTGCGCATTGCCTTTGGCAGCCTGCGCGACATCGCCGGCGTGGGCGGCGGAAAAAGCCGCGCCGCAGGAAGAGAGCCTGGTGGTGGTCGGCCGCAAAGACGCCGACGGCGTGCAGAGCTATCAGCCGTTGACCAGCGTCACCGGCACCCGCAGCGAAACCAACCTGCTGAACGTGCCGCAGGCGATCGACGTGGTGCCGCAACAGGTGATTACCGATCAGGCGGTCAGCAGCCTGGACGAAGCGCTGTACAACGTCAGCGGCATAACCCAGGCCAACACGCTGGGGGGCACCCAGGACGCGGTAATGAAACGCGGCTTCGGCGACAACCGCGACGGCTCCATTCTGCGCGATGGCGTGCGCTCGGTGCAGGCGCGCAACTTTACGCCGACCACCGAGCGGGTGGAGGTGCTCAAGGGGCCGGCCTCGATGCTGTACGGCATGGGCGAGCCGGGCGGGATGATCAACATGATCATCAAAAAACCCCAGCTGCAGCAGCATACCCACGTGGAAGGCTGGGGCAGCAGTTTCAACGGCGGCGGCGGCCAGCTCGACGTTACCGGGCCGCTCGGCACGTCGGGATTCGCCTATCGGATGATCGTCGATCACGATGAAACCGATTACTGGCGCAACTTTGGCCGCAATCGTCAGACGGTGATCGCGCCCTCGCTGATGTGGTACGGCGAGAACACCACCGTGCGGCTGGCCTACGAGCATATGGAATATCTGGTGCCGTTCGATCGCGGCACCATTATCGATTCGCGCACCGGCAAACCGGTGAATACGCCGCGCGATCGCCGTTTCGACGAGGCTTATAACGCCACCCGCGGCGATCAGGACAGCGTCACTCTGCAGATCGATCAAACGCTCAATGAGCGCTGGAAAAGCTCGCTGACCTACGCCTACAGCCGCAACAGCTACAGCGACAACCAGGCGCGCGCCACGGCGCTGGACCCGGAGAGCGGCGCATTGAGCCGCCAGGCCGACTCGACCGCCCATGCCGTCAGCCACGCCAACGCGGTGCAGCTGACGTTCAATGGTGATGTGGACTGGGGCAGCATCAACCACCAGATGCTGTTCGGCTTTGATTTTGAAGATAACCGTACCTACCGCGGCGACATGATCCGCGGTAAAAAGAACAGCGATTTCAATATTTATCATCCGGTATACGGCCTGATGCCGCCGTCGACCGCGGTCAGCGCCAAAGACAGCGACCAGCGGGAAAATCTCACCAGCTACGGCTGGTTTATGCAGGATTCCATCCAACTGACCGATAAATGGCTGGTGATGGGCGGGCTGCGCTACGACGCTTTCGACGTCTATGCCGGCAAGGGGCGGCCGTTCCAGACCAATACTGACAGCTCGGACGGCAAGCTGGTGCCGCGCGCCGGGGTGGTCTACAAGCTGACGCCTTACATGTCGCTGTACAGCAGCTATACCGAGTCGTTCAAGCCGAACTCTTCCATCGCCACCCAGATTGATTCGCTGCCGCCGGAGCAGGGCAAGTCGTGGGAAGTCGGCGGCAAGCTGGCGCTGCCGAACGGTGTTACCGGCACGTTGGCGCTGTTCGACATCACCAAGCGCAACGTGATGGTCAGTGAGCTGGTGGCGGGCGAAACCGTGACGCGCACCGCCGGACGCGTGCGTTCGCAGGGCGTGGAGCTGGACGTGGCCGGTAATCTCACCGACTCGCTGAGCCTGATCGGTTCCTATGCGTATACCGACGCACGGGTGGTGGACGATCCGGACAACAAGGGCAAAGAGATGACCAACGTGGCGCGCCACACCGCCTCGCTGTTCCTGACCCAGAACCTGGGCAGCCCGGGTCTCTACAGCGGCGATGAGGTGCGCATTGGCGCCGGTGCGCGCTACGTAGGGCACCGCCCGGGTGACGCTGCCAACAGTTTCTACCTGGATAACTACACCGTTGCCGATGCGTTCGCCGCTTACACCATGCCGATCAACGGCTATCGGGTGAAATGGCAACTGAACGTGAAGAACCTGTTCGATAAAACCTACTACCCGTCCAGCGGCGGCAATTTGCGCGTGGCGGTGGGGGAACCGCGTGAGGTGGTGCTGCGCGGCAGTGTCGATTTCTAAGCCACGGGCGGTGAAATTTGCTTAAATAACCGCCCCAACGTTAAGGAGAACCCATGAGCCTGCAGATTCGTTTGGCGCAGCAGCGGGATATCGCGCATCTGATGGCGGTTGAACGCTCGGCGGCGCAGTTGTTTCGCCAACAGCCGGAATGGCGCTTTATTGCCGAAGGCGAGGTGATGGCCCCGCAGCAGCATGCCGCGTTTATCGCCGAGCGCCGTGAATGGCTGGCGGAAAGCGACAACGGCGAGTGCGCCGGTTTCATCGCCGTGCTGGCTCAGGGGGAAGATTGGCACATCGCCGAATTGTCGGTCGCCGGCACCTGGCAGCGGCAGGGCGTCGGCCGCCGCTTGATCGGCGCGGTGGCGGAAGAGGCCAAACGGCAGGGTGCCGGCCGCCTGACGCTCACCACCTTCATTGAGGTGCCGTGGAATGCGCCTTACTACCGGCGGCTGGGATTCCGGCCGCTTGAGGGCGCGCAGCTCACGGCCGCCTTGCGGCGGCATCTGGATGAGGATCTGGCGCACGGCTTTGCCGTCGGCAGTCGCTGTGCCATGGAATTTACACTATCGTAAATATTGAAATACAGAGCGGGCAGGGTATGATGCTGCCACCACGCCATCGCACCCGCTCGGCATTTTGGTATGCAATGCACTCAAGTCACCGCATAAGGGACAACCCGTAATGACACAAACCCTGTTCATGATAGGCGCTCGCGGAGCCGGCAAGACCACGGTAGGCCACGCATTGGCGCTGGCGTTGGGCTATCAATTCGTCGATACCGATCTGTTTATGCAGCAGGCGGCGCAGATGAGCGTGGCGGAAATGGTCGAGCGCGAGGGTTGGCTGGGGTTCCGCCGCCGTGAGACCGTCGCGTTGCAAACCGTGACTAAGCCGTCAACTATAGTTGCCACCGGCGGCGGGGCGATCCTGGCGGAAGAGAATCGTCAGTTTATGCGCCAGCATGGCACCGTTATCTACCTGCGCGCGCCGGCCAGCGTGTTGGCGCAGCGGTTGGAAGAGTACCCGGAAGATGCGCAGCGCCCGACGCTCACCGGCAGGCCGATCGCCGAAGAGATGCGCGAGGTGCTGGCCGCGCGGGAAGCGCTGTATCAGGATGCCGCACATTACGTGATGGACGGCGCCGCCGATCCGCAGCGGGTGGTGGAACAAATCCTCGCGGTGCTGCCGCGTGAGACGGTGAAATAACCTTTTCTTCTCTTCGGGCGCTGTGCGCCCGTTTTTCTATTCCGTTTGCCGAGCGGCCGCAAAGTAGGCCCCGGGCGTGACGCCGAAGCGGCGGCGAAAGGCGGCGATATAGGCGCTGACGTTGTCATAGCCACAGGCGTCGGCCACCTCGCCAACCGCTTTGCCGCGTGATAACCCCTCCAGTGAACGCAATACCCGCGCCTGCTGGCGCCACAGCGCGAAGCTGATGCCGGTTTCCTGCAGAAAACGGCGGCTCAGGGTGCGCGGGCTGAGCCCGGCCCAGATGGCCCAGTCGCGCTGGCTGCGCGGGCTGGCGGGATCGTTCAGCAGCGCCCGGGCGATGTTCAGCAACCGGGCGTCCTGCGGCAGCGGCAATTGCAACGGCGCGCGGCTTGCCGCGTGCATTTCGTCCAGCAGCACCTGCAGCAGCCGCCGTTGCGGCGCACTCAGCGGGCCGGCGGGGAACTGCGCGATGCGCTCCACCAGGGCTTGCAATAACGCAGAGGCCGTGAACAGCTGCGGCAGCGGCGGCATCTCCGGCACGTTTTCCACCGGCAGATACAGGCTCCAGCCCGCCACGTCGCCACAGGCCAGCGCCTGATGGGCGCATCCCGGCGGCAGCCAGCCCAGCGTGCCGCCGGTGATCGCCCATTGCCGGCCCGGGAGTTCCATTGCCAGCATGCCGCGCGTCAAGAGATAGATCTGGCCGCCTTCGTGCCGGTGCCAGGGCGTCAGGTGCTTTTTTTCATGCTGAAGGCGTTGGCTGCGGATCTGCGTCATGTTGGCCGTTTAACGTTATTGAAAGTCTTGATGTGGTTATTATGCCATCGCCTGGCCGGGATAGGATCGCCGTTCACCCTATTTCGGAGAAATGTGATGACTCAACTCACCCCATTGAACCTGGTGCTCGATACGCTGCAGCAGGTGGTCGCCAGCCCGGAGCATCGGCCGACGCAGCTCGCCGCCCGTTTCAGCGCAGGGTACCGCCAGCAGGTGGATGGCAAGGTGCTGAACTTCGAGCAGTTTGAGCAGCATATGGCGCTGCTGAAGCGGCAAACTCGCCGCATGACGCTGAGCGTGATCGCGGCGGCGGAGCAGGGCGAGGCGGTGCTGACTCACCATCTGGTCGAGGTGGAAAAGCGTGACGGTTCCCGCTGCCGCGTGCGGGTGCTGGCGCACTTCACCGTGCGCGAAGGCCGCATTTGCGCCTGCGACGAATTGACCGAGCTGTTGGCGGGCCCCCCTGGCGATCGCGATCTCGGCTCGCGCGTGTCGGAATGAGGACGGCTGCTATACTTGCTACTGTGTGAAACACACGGGAGAACGGCATGCGCGAAAATGATCAACCTGCTTATCCACGGAGCGCCCGCGTCGTAGAGGTGTTTCGGGGGGACCCGAACCTGCATCTGCGCCGTTTTGAGGTGCGCACCGACGACATTGAGCCAAATACGCTGCTCAGTGAACATGAAACCGAGCAGGAAGCGCTCGACGCCAAGCACCGCTATGAAGACGAGGCGCTAGAGCACTGACCTGCAGCCCAGCGGAAACCGGCGCCAGGCCGGTTTCCTGTTTATCCCCCCCGCGTTAGCACATATTTCCCAGAACAATATTGATAATGATAATCATTTATGTGATTTTTATCGCCCCTATTGGGTGTTTCACTTCTGGGAAAAGAGATGTCCAATTCCGAGTTGCAGGCGCTGTTTCTGCGCCATATGCGGCCGCTGCAAGCCTATTTGAACGCCAAACTGCGCGACCCTCAGCTGGCCGCGGACTTGGCGCAGGAAAGTTTTACCCGCCTTACCGAGCAATATCCGCAGGGTAACATTCTCGATATCGAAGCCTACCTGTATAAAACCGCCAAAAACCTGATGCTCGACCATCTGCGCCAGCAGCAGCGGCGGCAGACCGAAGCGGTCGAAGACGACATTCTGGCGCAGTATCCCTCCGGTGAACCGGCGCTTGAACAACTGGCGATCGATAGCCAATTGCTGCAGCTGTTGCAGCAGGCGCTGGCGGGCATGCCGCCGCGCACGCAGCAGATTTTCCGCCTTAACCGGCTCGATGGCCTGACCCAGGCGCAGGTGGCGGCGCAGCTGGGCGTGTCGCTCAGCACGGTGGAAAAACACCTGGCCAGCGCGCTCGAGCGGCTGATGGCGCGGATGGAAGAACAATAATGGCAATTTTTTTACGGGTTTATCCGCGCTCAGACGTCTTAACCTATAACCAGAAAAAACAGAGGTCTATGCCATTATGAAACCGCTAACCGCACAGGTGCGACAGCAGGCGGCCGCCTGGGCCGTGAGCCTGGCCGAAGGGGCGCTGCCGGCCGATCGGCGGCGAGCGTTGGACGCCTGGCTGGCCGCCGATCCGCAGCATCCGGCGGCGCTGCGTCAGGCTCGCCTGCTGTGGACGACGCTGGGACAGCTGCCGCCTGAGCAGCGGCAGGCGTTACAACCGCAGGTGGCGACGCTGAAAACGTCATCCCATCGCAGGTGGCCCCGCTGGGCGGTGGCGGCGGCGGTGGCGATCGCCGTTTCCTTCGGCGTTTATCACGGGCCGGATCTATGGATTGGCATGCAGGCGGATTATCAAACCGTTCGCGGCGAGGTGCGCGAAGTTGCGTTGCCGGACGGCAGCCGGGTGGCGCTGGACAGCGGCAGCGCGATCGCACTGGCGTATTCCGCAGGCGAACGCAAGGTGCGGCTGCTTAGCGGCGCCGCCTATTTTGTCGTCGCGCCGTTGGGCGGGCCGGAAAGTCGCCCGTTCAGGGTGGAGGCGGAAAACGGCGTCACCCAGGCACTGGGCACCGAGTTCAGCGTGGCGCGCACCGAGCAGGGCGTCGACGTCAGCGTGCATCAGCACAGCGTGCGGGTAACGCTTGAGCGCGGTGAGCGTTCGCTGGTGGTCGCGCAACGCCAGGCGGCGCATTACCGCAACGGGCAGCTGCAGCTGACGCGGCAAACGGCCGGTGATGACGCCTGGCGGCGCGGCTGGCTGGTGATCGACCGCCAACCGCTGACGCAGGCGCTCGCGCAGCTCAACCGCTATCGCGAAACCCGCATCGTAGCGATCAATCCCGAACTCAGATCGCGTACGGTCAGCGGCGTGTTCGCGCTCAATAAACTCGACGACGGCGTCGGCGCCATTCGTCAGGAACTCTCCGCCCGCCAGCTGAATCTCCCCGGCATTACGCTGCTTTACTGAGCGGTGCAGGCGGGCCGGGATGCCCGTCTCGCCGCTATTTTCACTTTCTGTAAAAAATCTTTACGGGTTTTTGCCTCCCGGAACGTCCTTATGTTTAAACGATATTGATTTCCATTATCACTTGGTTTGACATTCTTTCGGGTGGAACACACACGCATGCTTATTCACAAGGGAACCACGCCGGCCGGCCGCTTGGCCACGGCGGTACGCGCCGCGCTGGCGGCGATGATGTTGACTCAGCCGGCTGTGGCGCTCGCCGTCCAGGCTGAGGCGAACGGTGCGCAGGCTGCACAGCAAAAGCATTTCAACATTGCGGCGCAGCCGCTGCAGAGCGCCATGTTGCGCTTCGCCGAGCAGGCCGGCATGCAGGTGTTTTTCGACGAGGTGAAGCTCGATGGCATGCAGGCGGCGGCGCTGAACGGCAGCATGAGCGTTGAACAGGGCCTGAGGCGCTTGATCGGCGGCAATCCGGTGGCTTTCCGCCTGCAGCCGCAGGGGCAGATCGTATTGAGCCGGCTGCCGACGGCGAACGGCGATGGCGGCGCGCTGGCGCTGGATAGCCTGACGGTGCTGGGCGCCGGCGGCATCAACGCCAACGATTGGGTTTACGACGAACCGCGCTCGGTCAGCGTCATCAGCCGCGAACAGATGGACAACCGCCCGGCGCGGCACGCGGCCGATATTCTGGAACAGACCACGGGGGCCTATTCTAGCGTCAGTCAGCAAGATCCGGCGCTGTCGGTCAACATCCGCGGCATACAAGACTATGGCCGGGTGAACATGAACATCGACGGCATGCGGCAGAATTTTCAAAAGAGCGGCCATGGCCAGCGTAACGGCACCATGTACATCGATTCTGAACTGCTGTCCGGCGTGACCATCGACAAGGGCACCAGCGGCGGTATGGGCAGCGCCGGCACGCTCGGCGGCATCGCCACCTTCAATACCGTCAGCGCGAGCGATTTCCTGGCGCCGGGCAAAGAGCTGGGCGGCAAGCTGCACGCCAGCACCGGCGATAACGGCACCCACTTCATCGGCAGCGGCATACTGGCATTGGGCAACGAAACCGGCGATATCCTGCTGGCCGCCAGCGAACGCCACCTCGGCGACTATTGGCCCGGCAACAAGGGCGACATCGGCAACATTCGCATCAATAACGACACCGGCAATTACGATCGCTACGCCGAGAGCATCAAGAACAACAAAATCCCCGACACCCATTACCGCATGCACTCGCGGCTGGCCAAGGTGGGCTGGAATCTGCCCGCCAACCAGCGCCTGCAGCTGAGTTATCTGCAGACCCAGACCGCATCGCCGATCGCCGGCACCTTGACTAACCTGGGCACTCGCCCGCCCTACGAACTGGGCTGGAAGCGCACCGGCTACACCGACGTGATGGCGCGCAACGCGGCGTTCGACTACAGCCTGGCGCCGGAAGACGTCGACTGGCTCGATTTTCAGGCCAAGCTGTATTACGTCGATACTCAGGATGACAGCGACACCTACAGCACCAGTTCGCTGCTGGACAACGGCTACGCGACGCGCACCCGCCTGCGTACCTATGGCGCACAGGCGCAAAACACCTCGCGCTTCAGCCTGGCGCCGGGGCATGACTTCCGCGCCAATTACGGGCTGGAGTTCTATTACGACAAAGCGACCAGCGACTCTTCCCGCCAAGGCATGGAAGGGGTGACGCCGGCCGGCAACCGTTCGGTAGCCAGCCTGTTCGCCAACCTGACCTATGACTACGACGGCTGGCTGACGTTGGAAGGTGGGCTGCGTTACGACCGCTATCGCCTGCGTGGCCAGACCGGCCTGAGCTACGCCGACTTCCCGTATACGGCGGAGAATCCCTGCAAACAGCTGCGGCTGCGCAACTGCCTGGCGACGACCACGCAGCAGGAGTGGAACGTCGATCGCGATCAGGGCAAGCTGTCGCCGACGCTGGCGCTGGCGGTGCGTCCCGGCGTGGAGTGGCTGGAGCTGTATACCACCTACGGCAAATCCTGGCGGCCGCCGGCGATCACCGAAACGCTGACCAACGGCAGCGCGCACAGCACCTCTACGCAATATCCCAACCCGTTCCTGCAGGCCGAGCGCTCGCGCGCCTGGGAAGTGGGGTTCAACGTGCAGCAGCCTGACCTGTGGTTTGAGGGCGATCGGTTGGCAGCCAAGGTGGCCTATTTCGACACCAAAGTGGATAACTACATCAACCTGGCGATTAACCGCGACAAGCCGGGGCTGGTGCAGCCGAGCATCGGCAACGCCGCCTACGTCAACAATCTGTCGAAAACCCGTTTCCGCGGGCTGGAGTACCAGCTCAACTATGACGCCGGGGTGTTCTACGCCGACCTGACCTACACCCACATGATCGGTAAAAACGAGTTTTGCTCCAGGAACGCCTGGCTGGGCAATCGCCTGCGTTACGGCGCCAACTCCCGGCCGGGCAATTTCTACGCGGAGCAGGATCCGACGGCGAATGACGCCGTGTCCTGCGACGGCGGCTCGCAGTTCGGCACCGCCGCTTACCTGCCGGGCGATCGCGGCTCGGTGACGCTGGGCGGCCGCGCTTTCGATCGCAAGCTGGACGCCGGGGTGACCGTGCGCTTCGCGCCGGGCTATCAGGACAGCTCGGTGCCGTCCAACTACCCGTATCTGGCCGACTGGCCGAAGTACACCCTGTTCGATCTGTACGCCAGCTACAAACTGACCGACAGCCTGACGCTGCGCGGCTCGGTGGAGAACCTGACCAACCGCGCCTACGTCGTCAGCTACGGCGAGACGCTGGCCAATACCCTGGGGCGCGGCCGCAGCGTGCAGGGCGGGGTGGAGTACCGTTTTTAAGCAGTAAAAGGGCGTTGCTCATCGTTGAGCACAGAGGTCGCCTCGCAAGGGGCGCCGTTCATCAATGGAGATAGAGAAATGGCATTTTCAGTCAACTATGACAGCAGTTTCGGCAGCTACAGCATCCATAACTATCTGAACGAGTGGGCGTCGTCGTTTGGCGATATCAACCACACCAACGGTAATGTCACCGACTCCAACAGCGGCGGTTTCTACGGCGGCAGCCTGTCCGGCAGCCAATATGCCGTGACCAGCACCGCCAACAACATCACCTCGTTCGTGGCGGGCGGCAACCTGACCTACACCCTGTTTAACGCACCGGCGCACACCCTGTACGGTCAACTGGATTCCCTGTCGTTCGGCGACGGCCTTAACGGCGGCGGCTCTACGCCGTACAACATCCAGGTGCCTGACGTCAGCTTCGGCGGCCTGAATCTCAGCAGCCTGCAGGCGCAGGGCCACGATGGCGTGGTGCACCAGGTGGTGTACGGCCTGATGTCCGGCGATACCGGCGCGCTGGAAACCGCGCTGAACGGCATCCTCGACGACTACGGTCTGAGCGTCAACTCCACCTTCGATCAGGTGGCGGCGGCGACGGCGGTGGGCGTGCAACACGCCGACAGCCCGGAATTGCTGGCGGCCTGATCGCGGCCGTTTGCCCGCCGGCGCCGTGTGCCCCGGCGGGCGTTTTCTCGTTTTTAGCCGATGGAAAACGCCATGAAAAACGCCGTCAGGCGCGGAGAAGTGATGAGCGTGCTGGCCGCATACCGGCGCGGATTTTGGGGCATTGCGCTGTTTACCGCAGTGATCAACCTGCTGATGCTGGCCCCGGCGCTGTATATGCTGCAGGTCTACGATCGCGTGTTGCCGTCGGGCAACCGCATGACGCTGGCGATGCTGACCCTGATGGTGGTCGGCCTTTACCTGTTTATGGGCCTGCTGGAGTGGGTGCGCAGCCAGGTGGTGATCCGCCTTGGCGCCCAGATGGATATGCGCCTCAATCAGCGAGTCTATGACGCCGCCTTCGAAACCAATTTGAAAACCGGCAACCCGCTGGCGGGGCAGGCATTGAACGATCTGACCAACCTGCGCCAGTTCGCCACCGGCAATGCGCTGTTCGCCTTTTTCGATGCCCCCTGGTTCCCGGTTTATCTGCTGGTGGTTTTTCTGCTCCACCCCTGGCTTGGCGCGTTGGCCAGCGCCGGGGTGATCGTGCTGGTGCTGCTGGCCTGGCTCAACCAGCGGGTGTCGCAGGCGCCGCTGGCGGAGGCCGGCCGCGTCGCGCTGAGCGCCACGCAGCAGGCCAACGGCAACCTGCGCAATGCCGAAGCCATCGCCGCCATGGGCATGTTGACCGACTTGCGCCTGCGCTGGCTGCGGCAGCATCAGCAGTTCCTGCTGCTGCAGAACCGCGCCAGCGAGAAAATCGCCGCGGTCACCGCCTGGTCGAAAACCGTGCGGCTGGCGCTGCAGTCGCTGATGTTGGGCTGCGGCGCGCTGCTGGCGGTCAACGGCGACATTACGCCGGGCATGATGATCGCCGGATCGATCCTGATCGGCAGGGTGCTGGGGCCGATCGATCAGCTGATCGGCGCCTGGAAGCAGTGGTCATCTGCGCGCCAGTCCTTGCAGCGGCTGGAGGTGATGCTGGCCGCTAACCCGCCACGAATACCGAGTCTGCCGCTGCCGGCACCCGGCGGTACATTGGTCGTGAATCAGTTGACCGCTAGTGCGCCAGGCGGCACGGCACCGGTGTTGCACGGCGTCAGTTTTCGCCTGGAGGCCGGCGAGGTGCTGGGCGTGATTGGCGCGTCCGGCTCCGGCAAAACCCTGCTGATGCGCCAACTGGTTGGCGCGCTGACGCCGCTCAGCGGCGACGTGCGGCTGGACGGTGCAGACATTCAGCAGTGGGACAAGCAACAACTCGGGCCGCATATCGGCTACTTGCCGCAGGATATCCAGCTGTTCGCCGGCACCCTGACGGATAACATCGCCCGCTTTGGGCAGGTCGACGCCGAGAAGGTGGTGGCCGCGGCGGCGCTGGCCGGCGTGCATCAGCTGATCCTGCATTTACCGAAAGGCTATGAGACCGAGCTGGGTGAAGGCGGCAGCGGCCTGTCCGGCGGCCAACGTCAGCGGGTGGCGCTGGCGCGCGCGCTGTATGGATCTCCGGCGCTGGTGGTGCTGGACGAACCGAACGCCAACCTCGATCGCGAAGGGGAAGGGGCGCTGCAGCGGGCGATCGAAGCGCTGAAGGCGCGCGGCACCACCATCGTGTTGGTGACCCATAAACCGGCGATCCTGGCGACCACCGACAAATTGCTGGTGCTGAGCGCCGGCCAGATACAGCACTTCGGCCCCAGCGACGCCATCCTGAAAAAACTGCCTGGTTTTGCGCCCGCCGCCGCACCGGCCAATGCCGGGCGCAGCAACGGCGGCTTCAACGTCAATTACGCCAACTTCGCCAAAACGGCCAGCGGTGAACGAAAAGTATGAGCAATCAGAGTGTGATCCCCGGCGATATCGACGCCCTTTCCCGGCAGTTCGACGAAGGCCGTTATCTGCGGCTGGGAGGCTGGCTGGTGCTGTTGGGGTTTGGCGGTTTCCTGCTGTGGGGGCTGTTGGCGCCGCTGGACAAAGGCGTGCCGGTTTCCGGCAGCGTGGTGGTGGCCGGCAACCGCAAGGCGGTGCAGCACCCGAGCGGCGGGGTGGTGTCGCAGATTCAGGTGCATGAGGGCGACCGGGTCCGCGCCGGGCAGGTGCTGTTGTTGATGGATACCGTCGACAGCCGCACCCAGCGCGATGCGCTGCGCAGCCAGCAGTTGAGCAACGCCGCGCAGCAGGCGCGGCTGCAAGCCGAGCGCGACGGTCTGCAAGCGATCGCTTTCCCGCCATCGCTGCAAACGCGGCGAGAAGAGCCGGAGGTGATGTCGCTGATGCTGCTGCAGCAACAGCTGTTCACCAGCCGCCGTGCGGCGCTGCAGAGCGAGCTGGCGGCGATCGCGGAAAGCATCGCCGGATCGCAGGCGATGTTGGAAGGGGTTCGGCAGTCTTACGCCAGCAAGCAACGGCAAAAGGCCATGCTGCAGGAGCAACTGGGCGGCATGCGCAAGCTGGCGGCGCAAGGGTATGTGGCGCGCAATCGGCTGCTGGATCTGGAGGGGCAGCATGCGCAGATCGACGGCCAGGCATCCGAGGACAGCGGCAATATCGGCCGTCTGGGGCGCCAGATCCTGGAGCTGAAACTGCGGGCGATCCAGCGGCGGGAGGAGTATCAAAAAGAGGTCAGCAGCCAATTGGCCGAGGTACGGATGAAGCTGGACGAGCTGGATAACCGCCTGGCCAAGGCGGAGGCCGATCTGGGGCATACGCAGGTGAAAGCGCCGGTGGCGGGCACCGTGGTGGGGTTGAGCGTGTTCACCGAAGGCGGCGTGATTGGCGCCGGTCAGCAACTGATGGAGATCGTGCCCAGCGATCGCGGGCTGCAGGTAGAAGCGCGCATCCCGGTCGAGTTGATCGATAAAGTGCAGGTGGGGTTGCCGGTCGAATTGTTGTTCTCGGCGTTCAACCAAAGCACCACGCCGCGCGTCGAGGGCGAAGTGACGCTGGTCGGGGCCGATCGCCTGACCGACGAGAAAAGCGGCGCGCCTTATTACAGCGTGCGCGCCAAGGTCAGCGAAGAAGGATTGCAACGCTTGAGCGGGTTGGAGATCCGCCCAGGGATGCCGGTCGAAGGCTTCATCCGCACCGGTGAGCGTTCGATGATGAACTATCTGTTCAAACCGCTGACCGATCGCCTCCATTTGGCGCTGACGGAAGAGTGAGCATGTCGGTTTCGCCGCTGCCTTTCGCCGCACCCGGCACCGCCATGCCCTGGCGCCGTTGTCTGGTGTTGGTGCTGGCGCTGCATCTGCTGGTTGCCGCGCTGCTTTGGCCTTGGCGAGACAAGGCCGAGCCGCCGTGGGTGCCGCCGCCGGCGGTGATGGTGCTGATGGCCGCCGCGCCGCAGGCCCCGGCCGAGGCGAAACAACCGCCGGGACAAAGGACGCCGCCGCCTCAGGTTGAACCGCCGGCGCCACTGGAGCCGTTGCCGCTAGTGAAAGCGCCTGACGCCGCGCAGCCGAACATCGCCGTGCCGCCGAAACAGAAAAAACCGCCTAAGCCGATGAAGAAAAACAACCTGCCCCGCACGCCGCCGCACGAGAGAATCATCGCGCCGCCGAAGGTTCAGGAACAAAGCGCCGGCGCGCCGCCGCCGGGTCGCGCGGATAAAACGGCCGCGCCGCAAACTCGCCTGACGCCCTATGCTCAGGCGGGGGAGGACAACTGGCGCAGCCGCATCAGCGGCCGCCTGAATCGCTTTAAGCGTTACCCCAAAGACGCACTGCGGCTGAAGCGCCAGGGCGTCGGGCAGGTGCGTTTCACGTTGGACAGACAGGGCCACGTGCTGGCGGTGACGCTGGTCAGCAGCGCCGGGCTACCGTCGCTGGATCGTGAAATCCAGGCGCTGGTCAAACGCGCTTCGCCGCTGCCCACGCCGCCGTCGGACGCCTACGTCAACGGCACGGTGGAATTGACGCTGCCGATCGATTTCAGTTTGCGCGGCGCGGGTTTTTGACGCGGTTGTTTCATGGCGATGGCCTGAGCGTGGCGCACGGAAACCTTTGCCTCTGCGCCGCGATCGCATTTCGCGCGAAAAACCAGTGACAGATCAACCGCAATCCCCCAATATGGATTTTCCATCAAGATGATTACGCGGGTGCCAGTCTATGCTGAAAGTGAATGAGTATTTTGCCGGAAAAGTGAAGTCTATCGGTTTTGACAGTAGCAGCATCGGTCTTACCAGCGTGGGTGTGATGGAAGAGGGCGAATACACCTTCTCCACCGCGCAGCCGGAAGAAATGACGGTGATCACCGGGGCGCTGAAAGTGCTGCTGCCGGGAGCGCCGGACTGGCAGGTGTTTACGCCGGGCGAGAAGTTCTTCGTGCCGGGGCACAGCGAGTTCAACCTGCAGGTGGCCGACGCCACCGCCTATCTGTGCCGCTACCTGAGCAAATAAACGTTGCTCGTTAGGGGAACGCAGGGCTCAGCGAAGGCTGGGCCCTGGTCGTTTCTGCGGCGGGATTAACGCTGGGCTTCGCCGCCGAGCGCTTCGATGGTGTTTTTGATCAACGCCGCCAGCTCGCTGGTCATCAGGATAAAGTCGGCGTCAAAGCGCTGGGCGAAGTCGTCGCGATCGATATCGTCGTTCTGCTCGCGCAGCGTGTCGGCGAACTTCAGGCGCTTGAGCGAACCGTCGTCCGACAGCATCAGCTGGATGCGCTCCTGCCAATCCACCGCCAGCTTGGTCACCAGCTTACCGGCTTCGATGTGCACCGCGATTTCGTCGCTGATCAGATTCTGTTTCTTGCAGCGGATCACGCCGCCTTCTTCCAGAATCGCTTTCAGTTCCGCTTCATCCTGAATGGCGAAGCCGGCCGGCATCTCACCGGAACGCACCCATTCGGTCAGCGTCAGTTCGATCGGGCTTTCCATGGTCAGCGGCACCACCGGCAGCGAGCCGAGGCTTTTGCGCAGCAGCGCCAGCGTGTCTTCAGCGCGTTTGGCGCTGGCGGCGTCGACCATGATCAGATCGTTGACGGTGTCTATCCACATGAAGGTCTGGTTGAAGCGGCTGAACGCGCGCGGCAGCAGGCTGTGCAGCACTTCATCCTTCAGCGCGTCCTTCTCGGTTTTCTTCAGTTTGCGGTGTTGCTCCGCCTCCAGGCGCTCAATCTTGGCCTGCAGCTCTTGCTTGATCACCGGCGACGGCAGGATTTTCTCTTCCTTGCGCGCGCAGATGACGATCTGGCCGTTGACCGCGTGCGTCAGCGCATCGCTGTGCGAGCCCATCGGGGAGACCCAGCCGGTCTTCGCCATGTCCTGGCTGCCGCACGGCGTGAAGGCGAACGCGCTGAGTTGTTTTTCCATTTCATCCGCGTTTAACGCCACTTCGCGGCTCAAACGGTAAACCATCAAATTCTTAAACCACAGCATAATGTTATCCCTGGCTGGGCGTGCGTTCGGCACGCTGATTCGTCAAAAGCAGGGCGGCATGATAACGAATTGACGCTGAAAAATCGCCCCATTCTCTCCGAATTGCGTCGCTTTGCGCACCGGGGAAGGACGGGACGGAGAATGGGAAACAGGTGATTCATTCGCGCGCTTACATTAGGCTGTGACAACGCTGCGCGGCATCGAGGAGAAAAAATACGTGCGCATTGGCATCGACTTGGGTGGAACGAAAATTGAAGTGATCGCGTTGGCGAATGACGGGCGGGAGCTGTTTCGCCATCGCATCGCCACGCCGCGCCATGACTACCGGCAAACCCTGGCGGCGATCGCCGGGCTGGTGAAACTGGCGGAGGATCATACCGGCGAACGAGGATCGGTCGGGATCGGCATTCCCGGCACGCTGTCGCCGTTTACCGGGCGAGTAAAGAACGCCAACTCGGTGTGGCTCAACGGTCAGCCGCTGGATAAGGATCTGTCGGCCTTGCTGGCGCGCGAGGTGCGCATCGCCAACGACGCCAACTGCCTGGCGGTGTCGGAAGCCACCGATGGCGCCGGCGCCGGCGCGAAAACCGTGTTTGCGGTCATCATCGGCACCGGCTGCGGCGCCGGCGTGGCGCTGAACGGCCAGGCGCATGCCGGCGGCAATGGCATCGCCGGCGAATGGGGGCACAATCCGCTGCCGTGGCAGGATGACGATGAGCTGCGCTACGCCCGCGAAGTGCCGTGCTACTGCGGCAAGCCGGGCTGCATCGAAACCTTTATTTCTGGCACCGGTTTCGCCACCGACTATGCGCGCCTGAGCGGCAATGCGCTGCAAGGGCATGAGATCATGGCGCTGAGCGAGCGGGGCGATGCGTTGGCGGAGCAGGCGATTGGCCGCTACGAAATGCGATTGGCGAAATCGCTGGCGCACGTGATCAACATGCTGGATCCGGACGTGGTAGTGCTCGGCGGCGGCATGAGCAACGTGGATCGTCTGTATCGCACGGTGCCGCAACTGGTGAAAGGCTGGGTGTTCGGCGGCGAGTGTGAAACGCCGATCCGCAAGGCGGTTCACGGCGATTCCAGCGGCGTGCGCGGTGCGGCCTGGCTGTGGCCGCAACAGCAGCGCTAAGCGTTGCAACAAAGCGCGAGGCTGCTCGCGCTTTAAACCCTTCACTGTACAAAAACTGGACGGCGCTTTATGCTTTAGCTAACTTAGCTAAGGAGGACGCGTATGCCGATTCAGGCCAATATGCACGAAGCCAAATCCAATCTGAGCCAACTGGCGGACAGAGCCGCAGAGGGAGAAACCGTGATTATTGCAAAAGCAGGGAAGCCGTACGTACAGCTGGTCGCCATCAAGGGGGAAGCGCGCCGCCCTGGCGCCGCCAAGGGCAGGTTCACCGTGCCGGCGGATTTCAACGCCGGGGATGCGGCCATTGCGGCGCTGTTTGAGGGCGATGAATGAAGCGCCTGCTGCTGGATACCCACGCGTTGCTGTGGTGGCTGATCGATGACGCCTGCCTGGGCGCGAACGCCAAAAGGCAGATCGCCGATCCGGGCAATGCGGTGTACGTCAGCGCGGCCAGCATTTGGGAGATCTCGATCAAGCAGGCGCTGGGCACGCTGGCGTTGCCGGAAGACATCTTTGCGATCATCGAGGCCGAAGATTTTCTGTCGCTGCCGATGGACGCCTTTCATTGCCAACAGGCCGGGCAGCTGCCGCCCCATCATCAGGATCCTTTCGATCGCATGCTGATCGCGCAGGCGCAGGCCGAAGGGCTGACGCTGATTTCCGCCGACGCGGTGTTTCCGCAGTACGGCGTGCGGGTGGCGGACGCCCGCCGTTAAACCGGCTTTTCCTCGCTTTCGCTGCGCACCCGTTCGATATGAATGGTCAGGAACATCATCTCTTCCGTGGTGAGCTGGTGTTGATAGTGCTTTTCGATGTGGCGGTTGATCTTGCCGGCGCAGGCGAATGACTCGCGGTACTTCTCTTTCACCACCTGATACAGCGAGTCGTCGTCGCTGTCGACATAGTTTTTCCCCAGCAGGCGCTGGGCGAAAAATTTCAAGTGGGTGACGAACCGGTGGTAGCTCAGGGATTCCTCGTTGTAATCAAAGCGGAAATGGTATTTGACCAGGTTGAGGATCTCTTGCATCACGCGGGTAATGTGCAGCGTGTTGTGCATCTCGTCGTTAAGCTGGGCGTTGACCAGGTGCAGGGCGATAAATCCGGCTTCGTCCTCCGGCAGCGCGGTATCCAGCCGCTGGGCGATCAGAGCCAGCGCCTCCAGCCCGACGGCGAATTCGGCCGGGTAGAGCTTTTTAATCTCCCACAGCAGCGCATTTTTGATATCCAGCCCTTGCGCATGGCGCTGCAGGGCGAAATGGATGTGATCGGTGAGCGTGATGTAGACGATGTTATGCAACTTGCCCGGCAGGCGTTCGCGGGCGAGGGTGATGATCCTGTCGGCGGTGGTGACGCAGGCCAATGGGATCTCGGCGAGCAGCTCTTTATAGCGCTCGGCGATTTCACCGCCGTTATGGGTGAACACCTTTTCGATCAGGCTTTCGTCCAGCGTATCGCCGGGCTTCTTTTTAAAGCCGATTCCTTTTCCCATCACCACCGTCTCTTCCTGACGGTCGTCCAGCGTAATCACCACGTTATTATTGAGTATTTTAGCGATTTTCATGGTTTTTCCCGGTGTTTCAGCATCCTGAAAACGAAAAAACCTGACGCCCGGAAGCGATCCCGGGCGTCAGGTTTTGCCTGTATTTTATGTTTCTGTCCTGCGGCCTGAGCGGCGAAGGGGATACAGTAACAATCCTGTTATGCCTGCATAATAACCCGTGCCCTCCGCAGCTCAACGCTTTTCACTGCGGAGTGCCGCCGCGGTCACACTTCTGCGCCGCGCGCGGCGGGATCATTCCAGCCTGAAGTGCGCCTCCAACCGGCTGACGCCGAGCCCGTTGACCTTTTTCACTTTGATCTGCACCGGAATACGCTCTTTCATCGCCTCGACGTGACTGATCACGCCGATGGTTTTGCCGGAGGCGTTCAGACTGTCCAGCGCGTCCAGCGCGGTATCGAGGGTTTCGGCGTCCAGCGTGCCGAAACCTTCGTCGAGGAACAGCGAGTCGATGCTGGTTTTGTGGCTGACCAGATCGGACAACGCCAGCGCCAGCGCCAGGCTGACCAGGAAACTCTCGCCGCCGGACAGGGTGCGGGTATCGCGCAGCGCGTCCGCCTGCCAGGTGTCCACCACCTGCAGCTCCAGCGCGTCGCTGGTCTTGCGCTGCAGCAGGTAGCGCCCGTGCAGCCGGCCGAGCTGAAGGTTAGCCAGATACACCAGATGATCGAGCGTCAGCCCCTGAGCGAAGCGGCGGAACTTGTCGCCTTCTTTTGAGCCGATCAGCTGGTTGAGGTAGCTCCAGTCGTCGTAGTCTTGCTGGCTGCGGGCGATCTGCTCGAACAGCGCCTGCTGATTGAGACGGCGTTCGGCGTCGCTTGCCAGCTGGTTGCGCAGTTCGCCCTGGCGCAGCTGCAGCGCCTTCAACTGCTGCGCCAGTTCGGCCAGCGATTGGGTGAGCGCGTCGAGATCCGCGTTGGCTTCATCCAGCCCTTCAGGGCGGTTCTGCCGGTGCTGCTCCAGCGTTTGCGTCGCCTGTGTCAGCAGGGCGGCGGCCTCCACTTGCCGCTGTTGCAGCTGCTCTTTGCGCTGCTGCAATTCGCGGCGCAGGGCGTCGTCCAGCAGCGCGGCGGCGAAGGCGGTTTCATCGGCGAATTCGCTGTCGGCCAGCGCCTGCTGCCACTGCTGCTGCGCCTGCTGCAGCCGCTCCTGCATCTGGGTGTGTTGCTGTTGCAGCCCGGCCTGCTGGCCGGCCAGGCGCTCGCGCAGTTCCTGCGCCTTTTGCCACTGCTCGGCGGCCTGCAAACTGGCCTGTTCACAGGCGGTTTGTTTGGCGCGCAGCTGTTCGCGCACCTCGGCGACCTGCTGTTCGCCGAACAGCGCCAGCCGCTGCGCGCGTCGTTCGGCAAGGGTCTTCTCGCCTTCTTGCCAGCGTTGATGCAGCTCTTGCTGCTGTTGCAGGCTGTCGGCGTGGGCTTTCTGCAGCAGCGTAAAGCGTTCTTCGAGCAACGCCAGCTGTTGCTGCGCCTGCTGCTGCTGCGTTTGCAGAGCGATGAGCGCATCCTTCGCCTGCTGTACCGCCTGCGCCGCCTGTTCATGCTGCTGCAGCGCCTGTTGCCCGCGCCGTTCTTCGTCGTCGCAGCCGTTCAGCCAGGCGCTGAGTTGCTCGCCATCCGCCAGCGTAAAATCGAACGCCAGCGGCGCGCTGAGCTGCCGCCACTGCTGCTGTTGGCCGGCCAGCTGTTGTTCATCCTGCGCGATGGTTTGCTGCTGACGCTGCAATTGCTGTTGCAGGTTGTCGTAACGGGCTCGCAGCTCGACGCCTTGTTTTTGCAATGCTTCGGTCTGGACTTTCATTTGCTCCAGACGTTGCGCGGTTTCTGACAGTTTTACCTCTTGGTATTGTTCTACCGCCGGGTGCTCGCATGAGCCGCACAGCGGGCAGGGGGCGCCGGGTTGCAAACGGGCGCGCTCGGCCTCCAGACCCACGATCCGTTGTTCCAGCGCATAGGTTTTTTCAACATCGGCCTGGTGGGCTTTCTGCTGCTTAAATCGCTGACGGATGAGTTCTAGCTGCGGTTCCAACTGGGTAAGTTCATGTTGACCGCTGTTTAGCTCTTGCCGCTGTTGTTCCAGCCGTTTAACGATTTGCTGCGATAAAGAGGATAGAGTAAACAGCTGCTGGCGCGTCGGGCGCAGATCCGCCAGGACGCTCAGGCGCTGGCGCAGCGGGGCCAGCGGCGTTTGCGCCTCCAGCGCTTGCTGCTGCTGTTGTTGAGCGGCCAGCGCTTCGGTCAGCGCGTTCAACTGCTGCTGATGCTGTGCGGTCTGCGTCGTCAGTTGATTGCGCTGGACGGTGAGCTGCTCCAGCGCAGTCTGCTGCTGGGCGCACTGCTGCGCGGCGGCATCGCCGGCCTGTCTACGTTCGGCCTGTGTCGACTGCAGTTGGGCTATTTGATGGTCGAGCGGGGCGACCTGCTCGTCGATCAACTGTTGCTGTTGCCGCATGTGTTCGGCATGCGCTTGCTGCGCCAGACGGGCTTTTTCCACCGTCTGCTGCAGCGGCGCCAGCTGCGCCGACTGCTGTTCCTGCTGTTGCGTCAGCTGGGCTGCCTGCTGTTGTATCGTCTGCAGCTCGGCGCGGCAGCGATCGCGTTCACCGCGCAGCGGCCGCAATTTCTCGGCCGGCTCGCTGAGCGCCAGCCGCTGCAGCTGCGGGGCGGCCTCCGCCTGCTCGCGCTGGGCGGTGTCCAGCCGCAATTGCCCCTCGCTTTGCTGTTGCCGGAGGCGTTGCCATTGTTGCAGCCAGCTCAGCGCCTGTTGCTGCCGCTGGGTTTGTTCGCCGAGAGCGATTTCCTGCGCGCTCAGCGCCGCCAGCTGTTCGGTCAGAGACTGGCGCTGCTCGTCGTTCAGCAGTTCGATGCCGCTGGCGCGTTGGTGCAACGCATCCAGGTCGGTTTTGGCCTGCTTGTGCGACTCGAACACCTGTTCGGACAACCGCCCATAGATTTCGGTGCCGGTCAGCTCTTCCAACAGCTCGGCGCGATCGTTGGCGTCGGCGTTGAGGAACGCGGCGAACTGCCCCTGAGACAGCATCATCGATTTGGTGAAGCGGCCAAAGTCCAGCCCGGTGATGGCGGCGGTAAGCTCCAGCTTGTCGCGCACTTTGTCCGCCAGGATCTTGCCGTCCTCGCGGCACGCCAGTTCGACCTTCGGCGCCTGCAGATTGCCGTCCGGCGCGTTTTTGGCGCGGCGCTGGCTCCAGAAGGCGCGATAGCCGATGCCCTTGACCTCGAACTCGACCTCCGCCAGCGATTCGGCGGTGTGGCGGGTCATCAGTTCATTCTGGCTTGGCGTGACGTTGAGACGCGGCGTCTGGTGGTACAGCGCCAGGCAAATGGCGTCCAGCAGGGTGGTTTTGCCCGCGCCGGTCGGGCCGGTAATGGCGAACAGACCGTTGCTGGCGAACGGCTCGGCGGTGAAGTCAATTTTCCATTCGCCCTGCAGCGAGTTGAGGTTTTTTAACCGCAGGCTGAGGATTTTCATGGGTTGCTCTCTTCAGGGGTGTGCTGCACCGCCTCGACCACCTGGCGGAACAGTTGGCGCATCCGCTGTTGGCGCGTTTCGGGCATCTCAGCCTCCTGCGCCAACCTGCGTTCGAACACCTCGTTGACGCTCAGCTCGTTCAGCGTTTCCTTATCCTGCTGCGCGATCGCCTGGCGGCGCTGCTCTTTACTGCGCCGCAGCAGCACCACTTCCACCGGCAGCGCATCCGCCAGCAGCTGGATGCGGCGCTGGATATCGCTGAGGTAGTCCTGCGTCGCCACTTCGATATCCAGCCACACCGGCAGCTCGCCGGCATAATCGGCAAATTGCCGCAGCTGCCGTTCGATCTCGGCCAGATCGCCTTTGATCAGTTGCATGGGCTGAAACTGCGGGATCGTTAACGCGTCTACCCGTTGCAAAGCGCCGTCGGCGAAATCCACCAGGAAGACGCTTTTGGCTTTGCCCAGCTCATCGAAGCTGAGCGGGATCGGTGAGCCGCTATAGCGAATATGCTCCGATTTGGCGACGTTCTGCGCGCGGTGAATGTGCCCCAACGCGATATAGTCGGCGGGCGGGAAGGCCTGCGCCGGGAAGGCGTCGAGGGTGCCGATATAGATGTCGCGCACCGAGTCGGAGGTGGTGACGCCGACGGTGGTCAGGTGGCCGGTGGCGACGATCGGCAGTGGCAGGCCCAACTGGTCGCGGCGCTCGCAGGCCGCCTGATACAGCGCTTGATAATGTTCGGCGATGGCTTCCTGCAACGCCTGCTGTTTCTGTGCGCCGGATTCGCCGGCGCGGCTGGTGAGCAGATCGCGCGGCCGCAGGAACGGGATGGCGCACAGCACCGCGCCCGGCTGGCCGTCGCGTTGGTTAAGCACCACGATTTGCTGTTCCGGGGCGTCCTGCGCGCTGGCGATCACCGTGGTGTTCAGGCAGGAAAGCAGTTCACGCGATTCGTTCAGCGTCGCGACCGAATCGTGGTTGCCGCCCAGCACCACCAGTTGGCAGCCGGTGCGCTGCAGTTCCACCACGAAGCGGTTGTACAGCTCGCGGGCATAGCTGGGCGGCGAGCCGGTATCGAACAGATCTCCGGCGACGATCAGCGCATCCACCTGCTGCTGATCTACCTGTTCGATCAACCAGTTCAGAAAAGCCTGGTGCTCGGCGGCGCGGCTTTTGGTGAAAAAGTACTGGCCAAGGTGCCAGTCAGAGGTGTGGATCAGGCGCATGACACTCCCGGATGTAAAGATAATGGCGATGATTATAAAGGCGGCGGCGGCGGCTGTCCCGGCGCAATGATGATGACAACCGGATGATTTTTCGTTACTGCGGGAAATAATCGCTATGCTTACTGCCTATAACAGCCGGTTTTTTTCATAAAAGTGTCACAAAACTGACGCATAATGGCGCCCGAAAAGTCGCTAACACATTGGCAGGATTGACGATGGCAAGACGCATACTGGTGGTGGAAGACGAAGCGCCGATCCGTGAGATGGTGTGCTTTGTGTTGGAACAGAATGGTTACCAACCGTTGGAAGCCGAGGATTATGACAGCGCCGTGACGCGTCTGTCTGAGCCGTTCCCTGATTTGGTGTTGCTTGACTGGATGTTGCCCGGCGGTTCCGGCATTCAGTTTATCAAACATATGAAGCGCGAAGCGCTGACCCGCGATATCCCGGTGATGATGTTGACCGCGCGCGGCGAAGAAGAAGACCGGGTGCGCGGCCTGGAAGTGGGGGCGGATGATTACATCACCAAGCCGTTCTCGCCCAAGGAGCTGGTGGCGCGCATCAAAGCGGTCATGCGCCGCATTTCGCCGATGGCGGTGGAAGAAGTGATTGAAATGCAAGGGTTGAGCCTGGATCCGTCCTCCCACCGCGTAATGGCGAACGATCAGGCGCTGGACATGGGGCCGACCGAGTTCAAGCTGCTGCACTTCTTTATGACCCACCCGGAGCGGGTTTATAGCCGCGAGCAGTTGCTTAATCACGTCTGGGGCACTAACGTTTATGTGGAAGACCGTACCGTTGACGTGCATATCCGTCGGCTCCGCAAGGCGTTAGAAACCAGTGGGCATGATAAAATGGTTCAAACCGTTCGGGGCACCGGCTACCGGTTCTCAACGCGCTACTGATCGCGCCGCGCTGGAGAATATGCCGTGTTAGAACGTCTGTCGTGGAAGAGGCTGGCTTTGGAGCTGGCTCTTTTCTGTCTGCCCGCCTTACTGCTGGGGCTGATTTTCGGTTATCTGCCCTGGTTCCTGCTGGCCTCTGCGCTGGCTGCGCTGGTGTGGAATTTCTACAACCAGCTCAAACTCTCCCATTGGCTGTGGATCGACCGCAGCATGACGCCGCCGCCCGGCCGCTGGAGCTGGGAGCCGCTGTTCTATGGCCTGTATCAGATGCAGCAGCGCAACCGCCGCCGCCGGCGCGAGCTGGCGCTGCTGATCAAGCGCTTTCGCAGCGGGGCCGAATCACTGCCTGACGCGGTGGTGATGACCACCGTCGAGGGCAACATCTTCTGGTGCAACGGGCTGGCGCAGCATCTGCTCGGCTTCCGCTGGCCGGAAGACAACGGCCAGCACATCCTTAACCTGCTGCGTTATCCGGAATTCAGCCACTATCTGCAACAGCAGGAGTTTTCGCGCCCGCTGACGCTGCAGCTGAACAACGAACACTACGTCGAATTCCGCGTGATGCCGTATTCCGAAGGGCAATTGCTGATGGTGGCGCGCGACGTCACCCAGATGCGGCAGTTGGAGGGCGCGCGGCGCAACTTCTTCGCCAACGTCAGCCATGAGCTGCGCACGCCGCTGACGGTGCTGCAGGGCTACCTGGAGATGATGGGCGACGAAGAGCAGGACGGTTCGCTGCGCAGCAAAGCGCTCAGCACCATGCAAGAGCAGACCCGCCGGATGGACGGGCTGGTCAAGCAGCTGCTGACGCTGTCGCGCATCGAGGCGGCGCCCAATGTCGACATGAACGAGCGGGTGGATATCCCCTTGATGCTGCGGGTGTTGCAGCGTGAGGCGCAATCGCTGAGCGGCGGCAATCACGAGATCACCTTCCGGGTGAACGAACAGCTCAACGTGTTCGGCAATGAAGACCAGTTGCGCAGCGCGGTGTCTAACCTGGTGTACAATGCGGTCAACCACACGCCGAAGGGCACCCATATCGAAGTCAGCTGGCAGCAGACGGCGCATGGCGCGCAGTTTCAGGTCAGCGACAACGGGCCTGGCATCGCCGCCGAGCACCTGCCGCGCCTGACCGAGCGTTTTTACCGCGTCGACAAGGCCCGCTCGCGCCAGACCGGCGGCAGCGGGCTGGGGCTGGCGATCGTCAAGCACGCGCTCAGCCATCACGACGCGCGGCTGGAGATCCTCAGCGAACCGGGGATCGGCACCCGCTTTATCTTTACCTTGCCCAATCGGTTGATTGTTCCCGCCGCTTTATCAGAGAATGCGGTGAAAAATTAACGCGAGACACCGGTATGACCCGAATCACCCGAGGGCTGTTGCTTTGCCTGGCGCTGCTGGCCGGACGCGGCGCGCTGGCGCAGCCTGACGGCATGTTGGCGGGCAACCTGTCCAGCGTCGGCTCCGACACGCTGGCGAATCTGATGGCGCTGTGGGCGCAGGATTTCAGCCAGCATTATCCCAACGTCAACCTGCAGATCCAGGCCGCCGGTTCGTCGACCGCGCCGACCGCGTTGGCGGCGGGCGCCGCGCAGCTGGGCCCGATGAGCCGGCCGATGAAGGCGGCCGAGGTTTCGGCGTTCGAACACCGTTACGGCTATGCGCCGCTGGCGGTGCCGGTAGCGGTGGATGCGCTGGTGGTGTTGGTGCATCAGGACAATCCGCTGCGCGGCCTCAACCTGCAGCAGCTCGACCGCATTTTCTCCGCCACCCGGCGTTGCGGCGAAAGCCAGCCGCTGACGCGCTGGGGCGAGCTGGGGCTGCGCGGCGACTGGGCGACGCGCTCGCTGCAACGCTTCGGCCGCAACTCGGCGTCCGGCACCTACGGCTATTTCAAACTGCGCGCGCTGTGCGGCGGCGATTTCATGCCGCGCGTCAATGAGCTGCCCGGTTCGGCCTCGGTAGTGCAGGCGGTGGCCGGTTCGCTCAACGGCATCGGCTACGCCAGCATTGGCTTTCGCGCCAGCGGCGTGCGGCTGCTGCCATTGGCGGAGTCGGGAGAGGACTATGTCGCGCCTACCGCCGCCAACGTGCGCAACGATCGCTACCCGCTGTCGCGCTATCTGTATATCTACATCAACAAAGCCCCCCATCAACCGCTGGAGCCGCTGACCGCCGCGTTTCTCGATCGCGTGCTGTCGACACCAGGGCAAAGCCTGGTCAATCACGACGGCTATCTGCCACTGCCGCCGGCCGCCCTGCAGAAGACCCGCCAGGCGCTCGGGTTGCCACCGCTCGCGCCGGCTACGGTGCAATAAGCGACAAAAAGCGGCGTAATTTTCGCCTTTTCTCACGGCAAAACGGAGCTTATACCACGCGAAAACCGGGCATTTATTGGCGTTTTCGCGCGGTAAAGTGATATATGCTTCACGTTTCGTGAATTCATTGTTCAAAAATGATACAAATCATGTAGTGTATATTTATTGATAGCCAATATGATCGACTGGTGGCTAAAGTTTATATGGTCGATAGCTCTGCTTTTCGCCGTGCGTCTTGCCTTGAAGCGCTATAAACGTTTACCTTAGCCTTCGTTGTCGGATTAAACCTCCATTTTTATAACTCCTAAAATTTTGCCCATCTTCATGAGCGGCCACTTTCGAATAGGGACATAAACGCCGGATCGACTGCGTTTAGGGTGCTTATTTGGCGCTGCGACGATCGGGCATGCCGGCAACCGGGTGGGGCGTTTCGCCACCACGCTATCGGACAATTTTTTTCATTTGAACAGGCAACACGACATCGTATGAGTCATCGTTTAACGTCAAAAGATATCCTGGCACTGGGCTTTATGACCTTTGCCTTATTCGTTGGGGCCGGGAACATCATTTTCCCGCCGATGGTCGGCTTGCAGTCCGGTGAACACGTCTGGACTGCGGCGCTGGGCTTCCTGATCACCGCCGTGGGCCTGCCGGTCATCACCGTCATCGCGCTGGCGCGCGTCGGCGGCGGCATCGACGCCCTCAGTTCGCCGATCGGCCGCGGCGCCGGCCTGCTGCTGGCGACCGTCTGCTACCTGGCCGTCGGCCCGCTGTTCGCCACGCCGCGCACCGCCACTGTGTCCTTCGAAGTGGGCATCGCCCCGCTGACCGGCGACGGCGCCATGCCGTTGTTCATCTACAGCCTGGTGTACTTCGCGCTGGTGATCGGCATCTCTCTGTATCCGGGCCGCCTGCTCGATACCGTCGGCCACGTGCTGGCGCCGCTGAAGATCGTCGCGCTGGCCGTACTGGGCATCGCCGCGCTGCTGTGGCCTGCCGGCGCGCCGATTCCGGCGACGGCGGCTTATCAGAGCGTGCCTTTCTCCTCCGGCTTCGTTAACGGCTATCTGACCATGGATACGCTGGGCGCGCTGGTGTTCGGCATCGTTATCGTCAACGCGGCGCGCTCGCGCGGCGTGAAAGACGCCGGTCTGTTGACCCGTTACACCATTCTGGCCGGTTTGATCGCCGGCGTGGGCCTGACGCTGGTGTACCTGAGCCTGTTCAAGCTGGGTTCCGGCAGCGGCGCGCTGGTGCCTGACGCCACCAACGGCGCGGTGATCCTGCACGCTTACGTTCAGAACACCTTCGGCGGCCTCGGCAGCTTCTTCCTGGCGGCGCTGATCTTCATCGCCTGTATGGTGACCGCGGTGGGCCTGACCTGCGCCTGCGCCGAGTTCTTCGCGCAATACCTGCCGTTCTCTTACAAGACGCTGGTGTTTATCCTGGGCCTGTTCTCGATGGTGGTGTCCAACCTCGGCCTGAGCCACCTGATCCAGATCTCCATTCCGGTGCTGACCGCGATTTACCCGCCGTGCATCGTGCTGGTGGTGCTGAGCTTCACCCTGCGTTGGTGGCACAGCGCGCCGCGTATCATCGCGCCGGTGATGCTTGTCAGCCTGTTGTTTGGTATCCTTGACGCGGTGAAAGCGTCCAGTTTCCAGCAGCTGCTGCCGGCCTGGACCACTCATCTGCCGCTGGCGGAGCAGGGGTTGGCATGGTTGCCGCCTTCGCTGCTGATGCTGGCGCTGGTCGCGATTTATGATCGGGTGTGCACGCGTTCCCAAGTGACCGCGCACTGATAATCCCCCGGCTTAATCCAGGGCCACGGACATGTCCGTGGCTTTTTTACGTTTAAAACTATGGGTCATCTTCATGCAACAACAGTCACCCACCACCGCCTCCGACAATAAGCTGAAACGCGGCCTCAGTACGCGCCATATTCGCTTTATGGCGCTGGGATCGGCCATCGGCACCGGGTTGTTCTACGGCTCGGCGGACGCCATCAAAATGGCCGGCCCGAGCGTGCTGCTGGCTTACCTGATCGGCGGCATCGTGGCCTTCATCATCATGCGCGCACTGGGGGAGATGTCGGTCAATAACCCGCAGGCCAGCTCATTTTCCCGCTACGCGCAGGACTACCTCGGCCCGATGGCGGGTTACATCACCGGCTGGACTTACTGCTTTGAAATTCTGATCGTCGCCATCGCCGACGTGACCGCCTTCGGCATCTATATGGGCGTCTGGTTCCCGGAAGTGCCGCACTGGATCTGGGTGCTGAGCGTGGTGCTGATCATCGGTGCCATCAACCTGATGAGCGTCAAGGTATTCGGCGAGCTGGAGTTCTGGTTCTCGTTCTTCAAGGTCGCCACCATCATCATCATGATCGCGGCCGGCATCGGCATCATCATCTGGGGTATCGGCAACGGCGGGCAACCGACCGGCATTCATAACCTGTGGTCGAACGGCGGCTTCTTCAGCAACGGCGTTATCGGCATGATCCTGTCGCTGCAGCTGGTGATGTTCGCTTACGGCGGCATTGAAATCATCGGCATCACCGCCGGCGAAGCCAAAGATCCGAAAAAATCGATTCCCAAAGCCATCAACTCGGTGCCGTGGCGCATTCTGGTGTTCTACGTCGGTACGCTGTTTGTCATCATGTCGATCTACCCGTGGAACCAGGTGGGCACCAACGGCAGCCCGTTCGTGCTGACCTTCCAGCATATGGGCATCACCGTGGCGGCAGGCATCCTCAACTTCGTGGTGATCACCGCTTCGCTGTCGGCGATCAACAGCGACGTGTTCGGCGTCGGCCGCATGCTGCATGGCATGGCCGAGCAGGGCCATGCGCCGAAGATGTTCAGCAAGGTGTCGAAACGCGGCATTCCCTGGGTGACGGTGGTGGTGATGATGCTGGCGCTGCTGCTGGCGGTGTACCTCAACTACATCATGCCGGAGAGCGTATTCCTGGTGATCGCCTCCCTGGCGACCTTCGCCACCGTGTGGGTGTGGATCATGATCCTGTTCTCCCAAATCGCCTTCCGCCGCAGCCTGAGCAAAGAGCAGGTGAAGCAGCTGGCGTTCCCGCTGCGCGGCGGGGTGTTCACCTCGGTGGTGGCGATCGTGTTCCTGGTATTCATCATCGGCCTGATCGGCTATTTCCCGACCACGCGCGTCTCGCTGTACGCCGGCCTGGTCTGGGTGGTGTTGCTGCTGGCGGGGTACTGGTTCAAGGTCAACCGCCAGAAAAAACGCGCGCTGTTGGCGACGCAGCAAGACTAAATGGAAAAACACCGGCTGAGGCCGGTGTTTTTTTAGGGTTTATCTTCCACTTCCTCATCCCCGGCGGCGCGCGCTTCGATGCGCATACCGCCGTCGTTCAGGCGTTCCTCCTCTTCCTCGCCGGCGCAGCGTGCCAGCACTTCGCGAATGTCCTGCAGGTTGCTGCTAAGGGCGCTCAGCGAAGGTTGCAGATTGCGGGGCATGCGGCTTTCATCCAGCGATGCGCTGTGCAGGCAGCCGATAAACAGCAGCGTGGCCATCAGGGTGAACAGCCGATGACGTAACCGTTTCAGCAAGGGCTTTCCCTCTCGGTGGTGAAGGTGATGGCGCATTAACGCCGTTTTCGCCGGGGAAAAGAAGGGGATGGAGATATCTGCTGGCAATTGAAAGCGAATAATTACCAGCAGACACAGTTACGTCAGCTGACGTCAGGAAGCGTTCGCGCTTTGTCGCAGCATGCCGCGCAGGTCGTTGCCGGTCGGCGTCTGATGCACGCGCAGGCCGAACTCGTCGATCACCGCCAGGATATGGTCGAAAATATCCGCCTGAATGCTTTCGTACTCCGCCCAGACCGTGGTGTTGGTGAAGGCGTAGATTTCCAGCGGCAGGCCCTCCGGCGTCGGCGCCAGCTGGCGCACCATCAGCGTCATGTTCTGGTGAATACGCGGATGAGCGCGCAGGTAGGCTTCCAGATAGGCGCGCAGCGTGCCGAGGTTGGTGAGACGGCGGCCGTTGAGCGGCGAGGCCAGATCGACGGCGATCTCCTGGTTGTGCTGGCTCAGTTCCTGGGTCTTAACGTTCAGATAGCTGTGCAGCAGCGGGTTGCGCTGCAGGCGGCGCTGTTCCTCTTCCGACAGGAAGTGCACGCTGCCGGTGTCGATATTCAAGCTGCGCTTGATGCGGCGCCCGCCGGATTCCGACATCGAACGCCAGTTTTTGAACGAGTCGGAGATCAGCGCGTAGGTCGGTATGGTGGTGACGGTGTTGTCCCAGTTACGCACTTTGACCGTGGTCAGGCCGATGTCGGTGACCGCGCCGTCGGCGCCGTATTTCGGCATTTCCAGCCAGTCGCCGATCTTCAGCATATCGTTGGCGGAGAGCTGAATGCCGGCCACCAGCCCGAGGATCGGATCCTTGAACACCAACATCAAGACCGCGGTCATGGCGCCCAGGCCGCTGAGCAGCAGCAGCGGCGACTTGCCCATCAGCAATGAGACGATCATGATGCCGATCAGGATCGCCGCCACCAGTTTCAGGCCCTGGAAAATGCCGCGCAGCGGCAGCTGATTGGAAATCGGGCTTTGGCGCAGCAGCGCCAGCAGCGTATCCAGCAGCGAGAACAGCGACAGCAGGGTGAAGGCGAGGATCCACACCTGTGCGGCGGTGACGATCACCGCCTGGGTCTGGCTGCCGCTCTGCAGCCACAGCGTCGCCTGGATACTGATGATCACCCCTTGCAGCAGCAGCGCCACGCGCTGGAACAGTTTGTATTGGGTGATGGCCTGTTGCCAGACGCGCTGCGATTGCTGGCCACGGCGCTGAAGAGCAGCCAACACCACCCGGTGCAGCACCAGGTGGATCGCCACCGAGATCAGAACAATCAACCCCAATACCATCAACAGCGACATCACTCCGCCGAATTCCAAACCAAACTGTTCCAGCCAGCGCGTTATCTGTTGTTGCATTACCGCTCCTTAAAAAATGCGCAAAAAATATCCTGTAAACTTAAAACGCGTTAGCCTAAGGGGTAACGTGCAGGATTTGTACCTGTTTACCTTTTTTTACATCAAGTTAGCGCTATTTTTCGGTCTCCGCCCCCCGGCTCATCCCCGGGTTTTGCGGCCAGAGAGGAGGGGGAGTTGCACTTAACGTGGCATTGTTCGTTTCTTGAAGAACGCCGTCGATTTCGTTTGGTACAGCAGGAGAACAGTATGCTTAACGCCTGGCATCAACCGGTCCCGCCTTTTGTGGTGAAGCAAGGGCAACGTTTGGATATCACGCTGTGGTTACAAGGGGATGAACTGCCGGAACGGGTGTTTTTGCGCGCCGAACCGGACAATGAAGAGTGGCTGCTGGTGATGAAAGCGCAGCGCCACGAGGGGATGCGGCGCTACCAGGCCAGCCTGACGCTGAATGAGGGCGAGCCGACGCGGCGTTACTGCTTCAAGCTGCTGTGGGCCGATCGCCAACAGTGGTTCGGCCCGCAGGGCTGGTCGCCAACGCCGCCGGGCCAGCTGGCGCAGTTCGCCGTCGACGATCCTGACAATGGCCCCGAGTGGGTGGCGGATCAGCTGTTCTACCAGATTTTTCCCGATCGCTTCGCCAGCAGCGGCGGCGAGCACGGCATCCAGAGCGGCAGCTATCGCCATCATGCGGCCGGCGCCGAGGTGATTCGGCGCGACTGGCAGCACCCGTTGGAGGATCGCCACGCCGCCTCGACCTTTTACGGCGGCGATCTGGACGGCATCAGCGGCAAACTGCCGTACCTGCAGCAGCTGGGCGTGACGGCGCTGTACCTGAACCCGATTTTTACCGCGCCGAGCGTGCATAAGTACGATACCGAGGACTATTACCAGGTCGATCCGCACTTCGGCGGCAACGCGGCGCTGCAGCGTTTGCGAGTAAGCACTCACAAGGTGGGCATGAAACTGGTGTTGGACGGGGTCTTCAACCACACCGGCGATTCGCACCCGTGGTTTGACCGCCATCGTCAGGGCGAAAACGGCGCCTGTCACCACCCCGATTCGCCGTATCGCGGCTGGTTCAACTTCTACCCGGACGGCCGCGCGCTCGACTGGAAGGGCAACGCCAGCCTGCCGAAGCTCAACTTCGCCGAGCCGCAGGTGGCGGAAGCGATTTATCAGGGCGAAGGCAGCGTGGTGCGTCACTGGCTGCGCCCGCCGTACAGCATCGACGGCTGGCGGCTGGACGTGGTGCATATGCTGGGGGAGAACGGCGGCGCCACCGGCAATCTGCGCCACCTGGCGGGCATCTATCAGGCGGTGAAGCAGGAGAATCCGCAGGCCTATGTCTTGGGCGAGCACTTCGGCGACGCGCGCCGCTGGCTGCACGCCGGCGTGGAGGATGCGGCGATGAACTACATGGGCTTCGCGCTGCCGGTGCGGGCGTTTTTGGCGGGGCTGGACGTGGCCTACCACCCGGTGCGGCTGGACGCCGCCGGGTGCGCGCAGTGGATGGACGGTTACCGTGCCGGGCTGCCGCACAGCCGCCAGCTGATCCAGTTCAATCAGCTGGACAGCCACGATACCGCGCGCTTCCTCACGCTGTTGCAGGGGAATGCGGCGCGCATGCAGATGGCGGCGGTGTGGTTGCTGAGCTGGATCGGCGTGCCTTGCCTCTATTACGGCGATGAGATTGGCCTGGACGGTGGCAACGATCCGTTCTGCCGCAAGCCGTTCCCGTGGGACGTCGGCGACTGGGATCGGCCGCTGCTGGCGCTGTTCCAGCGCATGGCGGCGCTGCGTAAACAGAGCCTGGCGCTGCGTCGCGGCGGCTGCCAGGTGCTGTACGCCAGCGGAGAAACGCTGGTGTTCGTGCGCCTGTATCAGCAGGAGCAGGTGTTGGTGGCGCTGCAGCGCGACGGCAGCGGCCAGGCGCAGCTGGCGCACAACCCGCTGTTGGCGCGCGGCCCGTGGCGGCGCGTGGAAGGGCGGGGAGAGTTGAGCGAAACGGCCGGCGGGCTGCGCCTGCAGCTGGCGGAAGAGTCGGCCACCGTGTGGCGCTGTGAAGGCTAAGGGAACTGCGGGGGCCGCAGGGCCCCCGCG